>JAITSM010000160.1 GCA_031287815.1 Prevotellaceae bacterium | reverse complement strand
AAAAACTACCTTTTAGACGCAACAGCTGAAAAACAGGAATCTAACAGTTAATCTATCCGCATCACCCTGAACAGGGCACCATCGATAGCGTTATCGATACACCATCGATAGCGTTATCGATACACCATCGATAGCGTTATCGATACACCATCGAGAGCGTTATCGAGGCACCATCGATAGCGTTATCGGGACACCATCGATAGCGTTATCGGGACATCCCCGACGGAAAGTGGAAAGTGGAAAATGGGCTGGCGCCAGCTAACTTTCAACTTTCCATTTTCAACTGAAAAAAGTGGAGCAAGGACACCCTCTTAGAACTTATCAAAATCTACATGCGTCGGCCCTGTGGGAAGTTAGGAGTTTTTTTTGTGAAGGATGAAGGGTGAAGGGCGAGGGGTGATCATATACCTCATACCTCATACCTCATACTTCTTCACTCTTCTCTTAAGCCGTATATTCAGCGTTTCCACCAGCAGCGAGAAGGCGATAGCGAAGTAGATATATCCTTTCGGTACTTCCGAGACTTCCCTTCCGAAGATGCGGAGGTGCGAGAGATGCCCCGCTTCGATAATCAACGTAACGCTTATAAGTATCAGGAACGACAGGGCAAGCATTTGTATGGAAAGATGCCGGTTGACAAAACGGCTCACCGGCCCCGAAAAAAACAGCATGACCGCCACCGCCGCCACAATGGCCACGACCATAATCGCCAGCGCGCCCTGTTCGCCGAAATCATTAAAGCTAACCATGCCCACCGCCGTCAGGACGCTGTCGAGCGAAAAAACAATGTCTAGCAGCACGATTTGAATAATTATCCATACAAAGCTCCGGCGCTTCACCTGCGTATCCATTGTCGCTCCCGCGCCTTCTATCTTGTGGTGGATTTCCGTCACGCTCTTATAAAGCAGGAACAGCCCGCCGAGCAGGAGGATGATGCTTTGCCCCGTTAGGGAGAGGTGCAGCCAGCCGTTTTCAAGCGTCCACAGCGGTTGCGTCAGCCGCATAAGCAGCGATATGCCGAAGAGCAGGAGGATACGCGCCAGCATCGCCAGCCCGAGCCCTATCGTGCGGGCTTTCGGCTGCCGGCGTTCCGGCAGTTTCGAGGCCATGATAGATAGAAACACGATATTGTCGATGCCCAGCACCGTTTCGAGCAAAACCAGCGTAACAAGCGCCAACCATGCGCCTGGCATCATAAAGGTTTGTAGAATTTCCATGATTTACCTGTTTTCATTGAAAAGAATAAAAGAGCGGCTGCAGGAAAGCCCGGCAGCCGCTCTTTTTCATTATCCCAAGCGGTGTTATTTCAGCGATTTTACGACTGCTTCAAAGGCCTGCGGATGATTCATCGCGAGGTCGGCAAGCGCCTTGCGGTTTAATCCGAGATGGCCGGCGGCCGCCTTACCCATAAATTCCGAGTAAGTCAGGCCGTGCTGACGGCAGGCGGCATTGATACGCTGAATCCACAGCGAGCGGAATAGCCGTTTTTTCACTTTGCGGTCGCGGTACGCATAGGTTAACCCTTTTTCGTACGTGTTTTTGGCGACCGTCCACACATTGGCGCGCGCCAAAAAATTACCTTTGGTAAGTTTGAGAATTTTTTTGCGGCGGGCTTTCGACGCCACCGCATTCGTTGAACGAGGCATAATTTGTTTGTTTTGCGAATGCCAGCGTTCCCGTGAAGGACTCTTTCAGCTGGGCATTCAGGTTAATAAAAAATGTTAGACGGCGAGTAATTCCTTAATGCGCTTTTCATCCGCCGGAGATACTACCGCCGTATGGCTTAAATTACGTTTTTGCTTGGTTGTTTTTTTCGTCAGGATATGACTTTTGTAAGCATGTTTACGCTTTACTTTTCCCGAGCCGGTGAGCGTAAAACGCTTCTTTGCACCGGAGTTCGTTTTAATTTTTGGCATCTTTTTAATTTTTATTGGTTATTTACTATTTAACTATTTATTGTCTATCGACGCTACTGCCTACTGTTTACTGCTACTGTCTACTGAAAACTGCCTACTTTTTCTTCGCCAGTGGCGCGATCATCATAATCATTCGTTTTCCTTCCAGCTTCGGCAGCTGTTCGGCTTTCCCGTACTCTTCCAGATCTACGGCAAACCGCAGTAATAGTTTTTCGCCCTGTTCCGGACGCATAATCGTCCGGCCTTTAAAAAACACGTAGGACTTGACTTTTGCGCCTTCCTGCAAAAAACTTTGCGCATGTTTCAGTTTGAACTGGTAATCGTGTTCGTCGGTATTCGGGCCAAACCGCACTTCCTTGATAACTATTTTAGCCGCGTTGGCCTTCATCTCTTTCGCTTTCTTGCGTTGCAGGTAAAGGTACTTTTGGTAATCGATAATTTTACATACCGGCGGTTCGGCATTCGGAGATATTTCCACCAAGTCCAACTCCATGTCCTGTGCCATGCGCAACGCATCTGCAATGGAAAATACGCCTTGATGATTGGGGATATTCTCACCTACCAGCCGGACTTCGCGGACGCGAATATCTTGGTTTACGCGATGCTCCGGCGCCTGTTCTCTTCTTCTGTTGTCCGGCCTTGGCCTGTTTGCCGGGCGGGATCCCGGCGTATACGTCGGACGCGGTCTGTACGGTGTTGCGATAGTTTTTTCCTCCTATTTTTACTATTTTACAGGGTGCGAAAGTACAATTTTTTTCGGATATGGCAAAATTTAAACGCAAAAAAAATTTGCAGATAAAAAATAAAGTAATATATTTGCAGCGAAATACGCTCTTTAACATTTTGGGTGCTTTTATTCAATACTTGGAAACTGCAAACTTTCATGATAAATAAGAATAAAAGTAAAAAATTCACAAGAGAAACGTGAACTTTTACTTATTTATTTATCGGGTATTGCAGTACCTCAAGTGTTGTAAGTTTTATTCACGTTTCATTTTTTTATCCTTCATTATAGTATAGAAAAATAGAAATCTGAACAAAATGGCAGTGAATAAACATTCGCAGCGAGGGGTTGTTTTTAGTAGAAAAAGTTTGTGTTTGCAAAACAGCCCCGAAGTTGCGGAAAGAGAACATAGACAAGAGACAAAAGACCGATAAACCTTAAACATGAAACTATAAACCTTAAATAATAACAGTATGAAAAAAATTTTCTTTCTTTTGACAATGCTTGCAAGCGTTGCTGCAGGCGCGCAAAATATGCAAATCACACCCATTAGCGCAACCTACACTACCTCGCCGGTGATTAAGTTCAAAGTTGAATGGACAGGCGCACGCACCTATCGGCATAATACCAAAGTATGGGTGTTCGTCGATTACCGCAAAGTACAAGACAATGCACCGGCGGGAAACTGGACGCGTGCCACAGTTACTGTAACGCCGGTCGTCAATTCATCACCGGAAAGCATAGCAACGCTTGTCGCCGGAAACAACGAAGGTTTTTGGCTGAACGGCGTGGACGGCAATTACAGCGCCACCGTTACTCTTTCGCTCACGCTGGCTACCGGCGTTACGCAATTCAACTGGTGCGCTTACGGTAGCGACTACCCGCCCAATGTGGTTATTCAGGGCAACAATAATTATACCTTGCACGGCTCGCCGCCGTTTGTCATTAATGGGACTACCCTTCCCGCGAGCCAGACAACATATAGCGGTACGATTAGTTCCTTTACCGACGCCACCGGCGCGCCCGGGCTCTTTCCTGCGGCTCTCAACGAAACGACAAATGAAATGGGCTGCATAGCAGGTTTGGTAGAAAATGCGAACGGCATTTGTGTAACACCGGCTTCCATGGGCTGTACCAACAACACTTTAAACTTAGGCACTGTTAACTTCACTGCCGGAACGGAAATTACGATAGTGGGCAATGGCGTCTCGCAAATCTGGTCTCGCCCAGTAACGGCTACCGGTTGTCAAAAAACAAATTATGATGGCGGCACGGAAGGTAGTTCTTATGCCGATTGTAGAAATAATCCGAATTATGCCGGTAACTTTTATTCCGGATGTGCAGCTGTGCGCTATGCCTCACAACTATGTCCACCACCTTGGCGATTGCCATCCCTATTGGATGCAATGAAAATAGCTAGAATTTTGAATATTCCAGTATATGCTTGGAACAAAAATAACTCAGACCTATTGACGAATCTATTGAAATTAAGTTATAGTGGGAGCGTTAACATGTCGAATACGCTAGAAGGTGTAAATGAATACGGGGCGTTCTGGCTGAACACGTACGACACCGGAATACTAGGTGTAGGGAAAACCGGTATGAGACGCGTGATAGTGAATATCACATTTGAAAACACGCCGCACTTTTATGACCTGCAAAGTCGACGTGAAATCATGTATGGTAATCTTGTCCGATGCGTGCGTGACAACTAATCAATACCGGAACGTATCTCCTATCTAAGCTTCACATCATTTTTTGTCCAAAACGCCCAAACGATTATACTGAACGGACTGAAAAAATAACTGCTTTATCGGCGGATACATGGCATCATGCCGGCGGATAAGTGAGGTAACTTATCCGCATAAGCGGGGTCACATTAGCGGATACACTGCATCATGTTTATCAGGGTCAACGCATTTAGATTTTGATAAGTTCTAAGAGGAAGTCTTTGCTCCACTTTTTTAGTTGAAAGTTGAAAGTTGGCTGGCGCCAGCCACTCACGACTCCCGACTCACGACTAAAGACTAAAAAACAATGAAAAATAAAAAGGGATTAAAATTTGAGCAGTTTATGCCGCCGTAAGGCGGAATTCGGGAAGCCCCGAAATGAATTCGGGAAGCCCCGAAATGAATTCGGGAAGCCCCGAAATGAATTCGGGAAGCCCCGAAATAAATTCGGGAAGCCCCGAAATAAATTCGGGAAGCCCCGAAATGAATTCGGGAAGCCCCGAAATGAATTCGGGAAGCCCCGAAATGAGTTCGGGAAGCCCCGAAATGAGTTCGGGAAGCCCCGAAATGAATTCGGGAATCCCCGAAATGAGTTTGGGAAGCCCCCGAGAGAACGGGGGAAGCCCAAAATAAATAGGGAACCAATATATTAACTTAAAAAAAAGGAGCATATTTTTATGTAGGAGATAGGAGGTTGAAAGTTGAAAGTTGAAAATGGTCTGGCGCCGGAAAACTTTCAACTTTCAACTTTCCATTTTCAACTGAAAAAAGTGGAGCAAGGACACCCTCTTAGAACTTATCAAAATCTAAATGCGTCGACCCTGTCATGTTTATGTAAATTTTGTGAATTAAATATAACTTGTTACCTTTGGAACCAAATAAAAAAATACCACCATGGGACTTATCTACTATTTAATTTCTTTAGGTGTTATATGTACCATTGCTTGCGGTATTGTTATCTACCGTAACAGAGATATTTTGACTAAACACCCGCGCTCTGCCTAATTTAAGTTAAAAGTTAAAAGTTAAAAGTTAAGCCATCCGGCGCCAGCACTCTTAACTTTTAACTTTTAGTTTTTACCTCCTGTGGCGGCAGCTACACTCTTCACTGCTTACCCTTCACCCGGTACTCCTGATTCAAAAAGGTTTTTGTTTCTAAACTTTTCTGCGTATATTTGCAAGTTATTTGAAACATCATATTTATGAGTGGCAACGCTAAAAGCACAGGGCTGGGCATGGGATACAGATTATTTAGAAGCTATGTGCGATTGTATCACGATAAGGTGTATTACCGGAAAACGTACGCGATAAACGCCGGGAATGTACCGGCAGAAGGGCCTTTACTGATTGTTTCGGATCATCAAAACAGCTTGAACGACGCGCTGGGGCTGGTGCTGGCGGTTAAAAACCGCAAGGGGCAAAAGATTTACTCCATCACCCGCGCCGATGCTTTCGATTACCCTGTTTTCGGAAGCATTTTCCGCTGGATAGGCCTGTTGCCCGCTTTCCGCATGTCGCATCAGGGCGTGGACAGCCTTACTAATAATACCTATACTTTCGGGGAAGCAGGCGAAGTATTGCTCAACGACGGAACGGTTATTATCTATCCCGAAGCGGGGCACCAGAATAAACACTGGCTGGGCAAGTTCTCATACGGCTACCTGGTATTGCTTTTCCAGGCGGCGGAAAAATGCAACTTTGAAAAGGAACTGTTTATATTACCTTCCTGCAATCATTATTCGCATTATCTCGGCAGGAGGGAGGATATCCTTATCAAGTTCGGCAAGCCTTTTTCCATTGCGCCTTACTACGAACTGTACAAAACCAAACCGCGCACCGCCTGCCGGCAGGTAAACGAGCTGGTGCGGGAACAAATCAGGGGGCTGATGCTCCATGTCGCCGATGTGGATAATTATGCCGCGATTGATTATTTGCGGAATACTTATGGCAAAAAATATGCGGAACAATACGGGTACAACCCCGGCAAACTTCCCGAGAAACTGCTTGCCGACCGGCAGTTCACTGCGTGGCTCAATACGCTAAAAGCAGCCGGCAGCGCCACCGTGCAGTCGATTTACAGAGATGCGGCCACGCTGGCGGAAACTGTCGGGCGGCTACGCATCAACGATGAAAACTTTGACCGGCGCCCGCCGTGCTGGAAAACCGTTTTAACCGGTTTGGGGTTTCTGTTGCTTGCGCCGGCATTTGCTTTTGCGTGGTTGTCGAATATGCTGGTAACCATTCCGACCAAACTGATTAACCGCCGGATTGAAGACTACATGCTGCACGGCACGATTGACCTTATACTTGGGGTTTTGGTAACGTTTCCGCTCACTTGTATCCTGGCGTTTACCCTGACATGGATTTTTACGAAATCGTTAATTCTTGCCGCCGGTTATCTGGTTTGTTTACCGATTTTAAGTATCTTTGTACCTTGTTATGAAAAAGCATGGAAACGCTGGGTGCGCGTCCTGCGGTTCGGCAGGTTGCGGCGCAAAGGGAAACTGGATGCGCCGGCGGCGCTCCGGAAACAGGTACACGAGAAACTGGAGGAGTTAAAAGTTAAGAATTGAGAGTCGAGAAAATATAATTAAAAATCAAAACCTGAAACAAAAATCTAAACATGAAGAAACGAGTGGTTATAACAGGAATGGGAATATATTCCTGTTTGGGAAAAAATCTTGAAGAAGTGCAGCAGTCCCTGTATGACGGGAAATCCGGGATTATATTTGACCCGGCGCGTAAAGAGCTGGGCTTCCGTTCGGGCTTAACCGCTTACTTAGAAGTTCCCAACCTGAAAGGCATCTTGAGCCGCAACCAGCGGGTATATATGCCGGAACAGGCCTATTACGCCTACGTGGCCACAGCGGAAGCATTACAAAACGCCAAGCTGACGCAGGATTACCTGGATGCGCATGAGGTAGGGCTCCTGTACGGCAACGACAGCAGCGCCGACGCCGTGATGAAAAGCATCGACACCATGCGCGAGAAAAAAGATACCACCATGATCGGCGCCGGAGGGATTTTTCAGTCGATGAATTCCACCGTAACCATGAACCTGGCCTGTATTTTCAAATTAAAAGGTATCAATATGACCATTTCCGGCGCCTGCGCCAGCGGCTCTCATGCTATAGGGCTGGGCTGTTTGCTCATTCGGTCAGGCTTGCAGGACTGCATTGTTTGCGGCGGCGCACAGGAAGTGAATCCCTTCTCCATCGGCAGTTTTGACGGCATCAACGCCTTCTCGGTACGGGAAGGCGAGCCCACCAAAGCCTCCCGCCCGTTCGACCGCGACCGCGACGGGTTGGTGCCCGGCGGCGGCGCGGCTACGGTGATTATCGAAAGTTATGAGTCGGCTGTCCAGCGCGGCGCGCCTGTGCTGGCGGAAATTTGCGGCTATGGGTTTTCCTCCAACGGCGACCACATTTCCGTCCCCAATGTGGACGGCCCCAGCCGTTCGCTGCAAATGGCTATCCGGGAAGCGGGCATCGACATCCGGGAAATCGGTTATATCAACGCCCATGCGACCTCCACGCCGGTGGGCGACAGCAACGAAGCCAAAGCTATTGCCCATGTTTTCGGCGCATACCGGCCGGAAGTAACGTCTACCAAATCGCAAACCGGCCACGAAATGTGGATGGCTGGCGCCAGCGAAATAATTTACTCCATGCTGATGATGAAAAACGGCTTTATTGCGCCCCACATCAACTTTGAAAACCCGGACGAAGACTCTGCACGGTTGAATATCCCGGCAAAGCGGGTATCCAAGCATTTTGACACTTTCCTGTCCAATTCCTTCGGCTTTGGCGGAACAAACTCGACATTGATAGTAAAAAATATAGGTGTTTCATAGTACATTATTTCAATTTTCATTGCCGTGAGCACTAAACAAAAACTGATAAAAAGATTTTTGACGTTGCTAAAAGACTTTACCTTTGACGAATTGATAAAATTGCTAATGTCGCTGGGATTTGTACTGAACAATAAAGGTAAAACATCGGGGTCGCGCGTAAAATTTATAAATAAGGATACGCATTCCACCATTCAAATACATAAACCACATACCACTGGTGACCCGATAAAAGAAGCCGTGTTGAAAGAAATATACATACATCTTATTGAAAAAAACCTATTGAATCCGGAACTTTGAAATTAAATAAGGAGAATCGTTATGGACTATTTACACTATAAAGGCTATACCGGAAACGTTAAATACAGCGAAGCGGACAAATGCTTTGTTGGAAAAGTTTTGGGTATGAATAATGACCTCATTCTATACGAAGGTGAAAATATGGACGACTTGTACGCCGATTTTCAAGAGAGCATAGAAAGCTATTTTGAGAGTTGCAAAGAAATAGGAAAAAAACCCTCCCGGCCTGTCCTTTTAAACGTGCGTATCCCGGCAGAAATACACGGAAAAATTGTATCTTTGGCTGAACGAAAAGGTGTGCCGGTAGATGACATTGTAAAAGAAGCGCTATTGCAAACTACAAACATTGCGTTGGAAAGCGCTACGATTTAAAACGTATACTAATTTTTAAATAAAGAAAATAAAGAAAATGGAAACACAACAACTTATTAAGGAAGTAAACGAGGCTTTGGCAGCAGAATTTGAAATTGATGTAGCAACAATTACTGCCGGAGCGGACATTAAAGAAACTTTAGACCTTGATAGCTTGGGACTCGTAGATATGGTGGCATTGATTGAAAACAATTTCGGCGTAAAAATACAAAGCGCGGATGTGCCATCCATCAAAACATTTGAGCACCTTTATAACTTCCTTCTCGGCAAACTGAAATAACAGAAAAGAACCCACCCCCCTGTCTTGCACCGCATCGGACGCCCAGTTGGGCAAGACAATTGTTTATAAACAGGAATGAGAAAACAATCCACAAAAAAAGCCTTGTCGGCAATCACTACGGTGGAAGTGCATTTTTATGACGTCGATTCGCTGGGCATCGTCTGGCACGGGCATTTCCTAAAATACCTCGAAAACGGGCGGGAAGCCTTCGGCAAAAAATTCGGCGTGGCCTATATGGATATCTACCATAACGGCTACATTGCGCCCATCGTTGATTTGCAAATACGCTATTTGAACATGGTTGCGCTGGATGACATCCTGGAGGTCGAAACGCGCTACGTGCCCGCAGCGTCGGCAAAGCTGATTTTCGAGTACGCTATCTGCAAACAGTCCGACCGCACGCCGGTAGCAAGGGCTACGACCACGCAGGTGTTTATGAACAAAGAGGGCGAAATGGAATTTTCCACTCCCGAATTTTACCGAAACTGGAAAGAAAGATGGGGGGCAGACAGTAGGCCTGAGGACAAAAACGTCGACGTCTAAGGCGAAAACGTCGACGTCCAAGGCACGGGCGACGAGGCCAACATATAAAAGAACTGTAAAGGACAAAAGCCGTGACTGCATTAACTGTTTTTATATATCATTTTTTCCGCCGGCATAAAACCGTATTTTATGTTACGCTGCTGGCTTCTGCCGCCTGTTTTGCCTTTTTCGGATGGAAAATTACCTTTGAGGAGGATATTACCAAACTCTTGCCGTCCGTAGAACAGGAAGGCGCGGAGAAGCTGGTTTTTTCCAACCTTAAAGTCAAAGACAAGCTGTTTTTCCTCTTCACCTCTGCTTCCGGCGGCGTGGAGCCGGAAGGCTTAATCACCGCCTGCGACGGGTTTGTGCAAACGCTGCTGGAAAAAGATTCGGCGCACCATGTCATCAATAATATTTTGTATGAAGTCGACGAAAGCCTGTTGCAGGACGGCATCGCGTTCCTGTATGAACATGCGCCGGCGTTCCTGGACAGCTCGCAATACCGCCGGATAGATTCGCTTTTGGCGTATGTGGACAGCCAGATGCAGGAAAACTATACCCTCCTGACTTCTGCCGCAGGCATGGCCTATAAGGAAATAATTGCGCAAGACCCCATCGCCCTGCGCAAGCTGTTTCTCGCCCATGCCGGCAGCATCGGCAATGGCTTGGGCGGCAATTACGCCTTCTACGAAAACCATATCTTTACGGCGGACACTTCGGCGCTGGTGGCGTTCCTGTCGCCGAACTTTAAATCGTTCGATTCGAAACAGAATACGTTGTTGATAAACCTGGTTACGGAAGAAGTGGAAGCCTTCCGGCAACAGCATCCCGAAATAACGCTGCACTACCACGGCGCGCCGGCGCGCAGCGTTTTTAATTCCAAACGCATTAAGATGGATTTGTTGCTGACTGTTTCCATTTCGTTATTGCTGACGCTGGCGTTGCTGCTGATTTGTTTCCGGAATAAGTCGACCCTGTTTTACCTTGTAGTGCCGGTGGTTTACGGCGTATTCTTCGCCCTGTCGCTGATTTATTTTATCAAGGGGAGCATGTCGTTAATGGCGATAGGCATCGGGGCGGTGGTGATGGGCGTGGCGTTCAGCTATTGCCTGCATATTATTACGCATTACAAGTACGTCAGCGATCCCGAACAGGTATTGAAAGACCAGACCGTGCCGGTGATACTGGGCGTGCTCACGACTATCGGCGCATTCATGGGGCTGCTGTTTACCGAATCGGAGCTGTTGAGCGATTTCGGTTTGTTTGCGTCGTTGGGGCTGGTAGGCACCACGCTGTTTGCATTGCTTTTCCTGCCGCAGCTTTTCAACCCCCGTTCCAACAAAAAATCCGAAAAAGCCTTTGCCCTGCTGGATAAAATCAATGCTTACCCGCTGGAAAAACAAAAATGGCTGATTGCAGCTATCCTGGCGGTAAGCGTGGTGTGTTTCATCACTTCGGAGAAGGTGAAATTTGACTCCGACCTGCAAAATATCGGTTACCATGACCAACAGGTACTGCAATCGGAACAGCTGCTGGCCTCCAAAACCGCCGACAGCCTGTCCACCGTTTATTTTGCGGCGGTGGCGAAGGATGTGGATGCGGCGCTGGCGTCGAGCGTGCGGCTTTGCGCCAGGCTGGATACGCTGGCGGCAAGCGGGCTCATTAAAAGCTACGCCGCCCCGTCGTCGCTGTTTATCCCCGCTGCCGAACAGCAGCAACGCATTGCCCGATGGAAGAGCTATTGGACGAACGAAAAAAAGGCGGCGGCACGGCAAAAAATTACCGAAGCGGGCAACCGGCATAAATTCCTGCCGGGCACTTTCGACCCCTTCTTCGCCTTGCTGGATGCGGACTACGCGCCGGCGTCCCTGTATGATGCGGAAGTAATTCCGCCGGAGCTCATGGATAATATTATCGAGCATACCGGCGACAGTTACCTGGTGTTTATTCCCGTGCGCATGGAGCGGAAACAGCTGATGGAGGCAGGCAGCCGCGTGGTTACGGGACAACCCGGCTTTGTGGTCGTAGACCCGATGTACTACACCAGCGACATGGTAAAAACCATACATAGCGACTTCAATATCACCCTCGCCATATCGTCGCTGTTTGTGTTGGTAGTACTGCTGGTTTCCCTTCGGAATATCCTCCTTGCCCTGCTGGCTTTCCTGCCGATGGGGCTGAGCTGGTACATTGTGCTGGGCTCCATGTCGATTTTCGGGCTGGAGTTTAATTTAATCAATATCATCATCTCGTCCTTTATTTTCGGCATCGGGGTAGATTACAGTATTTTTATCATGGACGGGCTGCTGGCAAAGCACCGCAAGGGAACGCCGTTGCTGGCATACCATAAGACGGCCATATTTTTCTCTGCCGTTATTTTGATTGTGGTAGTCGCCTCGCTGTTATTTGCCGTTCACCCGGCTATTTCGTCCATCGGCATTGCCACGCTGATAGGCATGGGCGCTACAATTTTAATGTCCTATTCGCTGCAACCATTTTTGTTTTCACTGTTAATAAAACGGTACTCGTTCAAAGGGAAACGAATGGAGAATGGGCTTGAGCCTCAAGAGGCATTCTCCATTTTCAATCCTCCACTCTCCATTAAGAAGAAGTACGACGTCATTATCATCGGCAGCGGGCTGGGCGGGCTGGAGTGCGGATATATCCTCGCACGGAAAGGATACAGCGTTTGTGTGCTGGAACAAAACCCGCAAATCGGCGGCTGCCTGCAAACATTCCGGCGCGGCGGCGCGGTGTTCGACACCGGATTTCACTACGTGGGCGGGCTCGATGAAGGACAGTTTCTGCACAAACTTTTCCGCTATTTCGATTTGCTGGACTTGCCCTGGCGCAGGTTGGACGAAAACGGATTTGCCGAAATAGTGCTACACGGCAAATCCTATTTTTTCGCTTCCGGCTACCAACGCTTCGTTGAAACTTTAGCCGGAGAATTCCCGCACCAGCGCAAGCAGCTGGCGAACTATGCCGCTTTCCTGAAGCAGGTAGGCGATAATATCTCGCGCAGTTTCCTGCCGGGCGATGACCATGCGTTTTCCGCCGGCTCCCTGTTCGGGCGGTCGGCGTGGCGGTTTTTACAGGAAACCGTCGATGACCCGCTGTTGCGGCAGGTATTGTCCGGCGCGTCATTAACTATGGAGCTGTGCGCGGAAAAACTACCGTTATATGTGTTTGCACAAATCAACAATTCCTTTATCCAAAGCGCCTGGCGCCTGGACGGCGGCGGCTCGCTGATAGCGGAAAAACTCGCCGGTGGCATCCGGCAAATGGGCGGAACGGTACTCACCAAAACGAAAGTTACGCGATTGATCACAAAAGATAACCGCATAGCGGCGGTAGAATATAACGGGGAAGAACAGCTGCAAAGCCGCTACGTGATTTCCGACGCGCATCCGGCGCTTACGCTCGCGCTGCTCGGCGAGCCCTCGCCCCTCCGCAAGGCCTACCGGAACCGCATCAACAGCCTGCCCAATACCTACGGCATGTTCACCACCCATTTACAGCTAAAGGAAAATACCATCCCCTACCTGAACAGGACGGTTTATCTGTACAAAGAACAGGACGTGTGGAATTATTGCCGCTACCGGCCGGGAGCGAAAACAACGGCGGCGCTGGTAAACTGCCAAACGCCGCGCCACGGCGAAACCTGCACCACCAACATTGATATCCTTACGCCGATGCACTGGGAAGAGGTGGCGCAATGGAGTGAGGGCGCACAAGCCGGCCACAGGGACGAGGCCTACCGGCAGTTCAAAGAACGAAAAGCGGAAGAATGCATCGCACTGGCGGCGGAAAAGATTCCCGGACTGAAACAGGCTATCGAAAAAATCTACACCAGCACGCCGCTTACCTACAGGGATTATACGGGGACGTGGAACGGCTCGGCCTACGGCATCCGGAAAGATTATACCAACACCCTGCAGACCATCCTGCCCCCGCAAACGCCCATCCCCAACCTGCTGTTAACAGGCCAAAACCTCAACCTGCACGGCGTGTTAGGCGTCTCCATGACCTCCTTCTTCACCTGCGCAAAAATAGTGGGAATGGAAAAGCTGGTATCGGAGCTATAGGTGAAGGGCGCCGGAGTCAGTAGGCAGTTTTTTTTAATTGAGAATGGAGAATGGAGAATGTCTCTTGAGGCGCTAGCCCATTCTCCATTAAAAAAACGCCGGCATGTTTCCATACCGGCGGTTTTTCAAATTTACGGCAAAGGCTGTCGGCGTCAGCCACTGCCCACTGCCTACTGCCTACTGGGTCTACGGTATCAGCACACTCTGGATCTCATTCCACGGGCCTTTTTCGCCGGTGGTGTTTTCCCAGCGGAGGCAGTAGTAGAACAGCTTGCCGCGCTGGTTCTCGTCAAAGGTGAGGCGGAAGGGCGAGTGGGTGTCGAAGCTCGACTGCGTGAGCTCGGCACGGCTCGCCGGCGGCGTGTCGAGGACGGCGGAAATCATCTCCGCACCCTGCACCCCGAAAGGCTTCCCTTTCTTTTCGCT
>JAITSM010000134.1 GCA_031287815.1 Prevotellaceae bacterium | reverse complement strand
CCCACCCCCCCCCGGAGGCCAACCCTCGCATCCAGGAGTTCATCCAACCACCCCCGGAGGACAAACCAGGCTTCAAGGAGTTCCTGCAACCCCGTCCGGAGGTGAAAACAGGCTTGCAGGAGTTCCTGCAAGCCCGTCCGGAAGTAAAAACAGGCTTGCAGGAGTTCCTGCAAGCCTGTTTTTATTTCCCGAAGGGGAAAAATAGCCGGATTAAGATGGATATAACTTTTAACTTTTAGTTTTTACCTCAAAAGACATTCTCCATTTTCCAGTCTCCATTCTCCATTCTCACCGCGTGTCCTGCTTCGATCCAGCCTTCTTTGCCGTCGGGCAGGCGGATGTTTTGCCAGTTCGAGAGTTCGTCGATGATAATGACTTTCGCTCCTTCGTGGAGGAGGAAGAGGTCTTTGCCGGTGTTGTCGGGGGCGCTTTTCACGGTAACTACGGCGGGGAAGATAATCGCTTCGCTGCGGTCGGTGATTCCGGCATGTTGGGCGTTGGCAAATAGTATGTTGCCCGCCGCCAGCAACAAGCAAGCCGCCGCCGTAAAAAACGAGAGCTTGCGCAACCGTACCGAACGAATGAAAAAGAATCCGGAGAGGCATAGCAGCGTGGCGGCCACAAGGAAGAGCGAAAGTATTGCCCACGCGTCGGCGCTCGCCCACTGACGGAGGTTGCGTATCCATGTGAACAGGAAAAATTCGGGAACGGCATCCACGCGGTCTAAGGTGCGGAGCTGCGCCATTTCGAGGTTGTAGGCAATTGCGGCGTCGCCGGGCGACAGGCGCAACGCCCGTTCATAATAAAGGATGGCGGAGGCCAGCTCATTGTGTTTGAAAAAGGCATTGCCCATATTGAAATACAACGCGGGCGACACATTGTCCGCCGCTTCGATTTCGGTATATACCCGGATAGCGTCCCGGTATTGCCCGTTGGCATAAAACGTGTTCGCCTGCGCCCACAAAGAGTCGGCAGTAGCCGCCGCCCTGCCCCCAAAAGGCAGGAGGAGAAACGCAATGGAAAGTATAAAAGTTCTGTTCATAATACTAATGTGACTAATGTGCTAATGTGCTAATGTGACTAATTGGGCTGACGCCGGCAGTTATAATCCATAATCCATAATCCATAATTCATAATACTATTTCAGTAATTGTTCAAAGCGGCTGATGACTTTCATGGCATCGCCGTAAATTTTCTGCATCTGTACGCTTCCGGCGGCGGGGGCATAGCGGGCAAATTCACATTCGTCCATCACCTGTAGGAATGTTTCGATGTCGGTGTCGTGAATTTGGCGGCTTAGCAGCGCTTCCCGTGCGTTTTCGCGCGAAAGGTCAGCTAGGGCAATGGCTAATTTGTCGCTCAGGTAGCCCCACAGCGCTTTGGTGAGCTCTTCGTAGAAGCCCGGTTCGTTGCCGGATTTTAACAGCCGGTCGGCTGTTTTCAGTCGCCGGCGGGCTATTTTGTTGGCTTTCCGGTTGCGCACCAGTACTACGTTTTGTTGGTCTTTCCGCCGTTTCGACAGGAAGAGGTAACACAGTATAAATACCAATATTTCCGTTCCCATCAACAGGTAGTAAAACAGCGAGCCGAAGAACAGGTTTCCTTTTTTCTGCCATTGGGGGAGGTCGGTTTTTATGTAGCGGATATCTTCGCCCAAAGCGCGGACGGTTTGTTTGTTTACGCCGCCCACCGTTACCGCCGATCCGGCGTTCGGGTCTTTCCCTACGCGGATATCGAGCGGTTTGGAAACGAGGGTTACGTATTGTTTTTTCGCAATGTCGAAGTAGGTAAATTCCACCGGAGGGATGGAGAAACTTCCGGCGCTGCGCGGTATAAAGGGGATTTCAAACTGTTTCGCCCCGCTCACTCCGGAGGAAGAAGTTTTGCTGTTGTCCGAAATTTTTACGTCGTAGGTTTCAAAGTCGGGCGGCCATGTGATTTTCGGCGCTTCCACGAGTTTAACATTTCCCTCGCCGCTGATTTTGATAATTACCGACGCCGCGTCATTGGCGGTAACCGAGTCCTTCGCCAGTTCCGCCGTCATCTTGAAACCCGTGCCGACCGCGCCGGCAAACGATGCGGGCGCATTCACCGGCAACGGCTGTACCTGCACGGTAACCGTTGGCGAGGCTACATGCTTGCGCACAATCTGCGCCGACGAGCCAAAGAAATCGTCAAAGATACTGCGCGGGGCAACGCGTATCTGCAAGGCGCAGGTAATTTCGAAAGGGTCTATCTTCAATGCGCCCGTTTGCTGCGGGAAAAGCACATAGCGGCGCACGACGGCGCTGTTGTATATTTTCCCGTTTACATTCTCTCGCTGGAACTGCAACTGTTGCGGCGCGTCTACTTCCTGGCTCCAGAAACCGTTGAACGTAGGAAATTTTACATCTTCAAAGCCGGCAATGTTCATGGATTGCGAATAAATTTTCACTGTAGCCGTCAAATACTCGCCGCGATATACATTGGTTTTGCTCACCAGTATCCGCACGAAGACGTCGTTCCCGTCGCCCGTTTCAGCGGGCTGTGCGCCCTGTTGCGCCTGTTGCTGCGGCGAAGCTTGCGGCGCATCTTCCGCTTTGACGACTTCCACCGTTAAGGGTTGCGTTTGGTAGGTTTTTTTATCTACCACCACGCTGGCCGCACCCAATGTAACCTCTCCTTCCTTGACCGCTTGCAGTACATACATAAAACGGGTGGTTTGCGAGTGCGACTGTTTGCCGTTGTTGATTTGCACCAGCTGTTCTGTTGAACGCGAAGGGCCAGCTACCACATTGAATCCGGAAAAATCGGGCGGCGTAAAATTGTCGGCGTCCGCATTCACCGAAAACGTTACCCGGAACGATTCATTCGTCCCTACCACGCGAGGCGCCGATACGTTGAACGAAACATCATCGGCACGCGCAGCGGAAATACCGCAGAATAGCAGCAAAAGAAGCCCTATTCCCCGTCCGGCAAAAAGGGATTTTTTAAAATGTCTTCTCGGAGTTTGTGTATCCATAGTGTATAGTTCATCAAAAGTTCGTGTAAATTCAAGCGTAGTTACCAGTTCTTCTCTATCCGTTGCCGTTGCAGCGCTTTCGCTTTTTCTTTATTTACTTTGTCTTGTGTTTCCTTTTCGTCGGCCTGCACGGCTTCCAGCATGCGTTGCGCATCCTGCGGCGAAATTTTGTGCTGTTGCTGCTGTTCGTCCTGTTTATCCTGTGGCTGTTCCTGTTGGTTTTGCTGTTGCTGTTCCTGTTGCTGTTCGTCTTGTTTGTCCTGTTGGTCTTTGTTATCTTGATTTTGCTGCTGGTCCTGGTTTTGCTGGTCTTGATTTTTGTCCTGGTTATTTTGGTCGTTTTGCTGTTCCTGCTGTTGTTGTTGCAGCATCACCTGCGCATACGCCAGGTTGGTGCGCGTTTCATCATCGGCGGGGTTTAGCCGCAACGACTGCTTGTAGGATTTTATGCTTTCCTCGTATTTTTGCTGTTTCAACTGTGCATTGCCCAAATTGTGGAAGACTTTTGCTTTCCGCATATCGTCGGTTTCCGCGCCGGTCAATGACTGGAAAAGTTTTTCGGCGTTTTCTGTTTTCCCCTGTTTATACAGCGCATCCGCCACATTGAAGCGTGCGCCGAAAGAGGCAGTATCTTTTTCCAGCCCGTGTTTATAGGCAATTTCGGCCTTATCGTATTCGCCTTGCTTGTATAATTTGTTTCCTTTGCGCATGTCATGCCGCTCCGGCGCCTGCGCAGAAATGCCTGCAAAGGCAAATAACAGAACGAAGAGTAAGGTATATTTTTTCATGTTTATAATTATGTGTTCCGTTTAATGTGTTTTCTTAAATATGTCAAAACTCCGGAACCATTTGTTTTTCCTTTCCAGTATAAACGTTTCCAGCAGCAGGAAGCAAAGGGCTATCCCGAAAAACCACATGTATTGCTCGTTGAAATCTTCAAATACGACGGAGGCCATTTCCTGTTTTTCCATGTTGCGGATGTCGTCAATCACACGGTCCAAGCCCAAGTCGGCATTGGTTGCGCGGGTGTATGCGCCGCCGCCCGCCGCCGCGATTTTCTGCAAGGTCGCTTCGTCTAATTTTGTTACTACAATGTTGCCGTCTTTGTCTTTCAACATGGTTCCGTTGCCCAGCGGAATGGGCTTCCCCTGCTCCGACCCGATGCCAATGGTATAAACCAAAATACCCTGCTTGCGCGCTTCTTCGGCCATTGCCACCGCGTCGTCTTCATGGTTTTCGCCGTCGGTGATAATAATCAGCACGCGGCTTTTTTCGCTTTGCAGCGTAAACGAACGAATGGACATGTATATCGCCGAGCCGATAGCTGTGCCTTGCTTCGGCACGATGCCCGGCGAAATGGACGATAGGAAAATTTTTGCAGACACGTAATCCGTTGTTACGGGCAACTGCACGTAAGCGTCGCCGGCAAATACAATCAGCCCGATGCGGTCATCGCGCAGGCGGTCTACCAGTTTCGATATAGCGAGTTTGGCGCGTTCCAGCCGGTTGGGGCGGAAGTCTTCCGCCAGCATACTGTTCGATACGTCCAATGCCACCACAATCTCTATACCTTGCCGCTTCATTTCGCGTATGGTAGCGCCCATCTGCGGGCGCATTAACCCCAATGTGAAAAAGAAAATGGCAAAGCACAGCAAAATTACCTTCAACCACCCGCGCCGGTTAGATACCAACGGCATCAGCGGTTGCATCAACGACACGTCGCCAAACCGCGATAACGCCCTGCGCTTGCTGCGTACAAATAACGCATACCCCGCCAGCAATGCCGGTATCAGCAGCAATAACCATATATAATCGAATTGTGCTATCTGTATCATGTTGTAATAAGTTGTAAGTCGTAAGCTGGCTGGCGCCGGCACTCATATTTTATTTTTCATTTTCAATTAGTATTCCTGTTCGTTGGATTTCGTCTAAAAATCCTGCATAGTCGGTATCACGTGCGATAAGTACCGGTTCAATTCGGTCATCCACCTGACGTGTTAACTTCCATAAAAGCGGTTCTGTTTTCAGGACGTCATAATTGTCATCCAGCTGCCCAACAACTAACGCCACATCAATATCGCTGTATTTACGGGGATTCCCTTTGGCGTATGAGCCGTAAAGATAAAACTGTTCTATTTTTACCGGAAAAGCCGCATCGACTAACGCTTTGTAGGCTCTTACTTTGTCGATAATAATGCTTCTTTCGTCCATTGCTGTAGAGATTTTGTTTGTTCTATAATTTTCATGCATACCGCATGTGTTAATTGCCGGGACAGTCTGTTTTTATAATCAGGATATCGTGTTTTTATGTTGAGCGAGTCTAATTCATCTACAAATTCTTTTTATTCTTCGCTCAACATTTCGTAAAAACCTGCCCGGCGCGCCAATAAAGCTAATTTATGAACATACGGCGGTGTTTCTTCTTTTAATTTGGCCAAGCCAGCCTTAAAAATTTTTTCTACTACCTGATGACACATAAATCCGACATATAAGTAACGTTTGGCTTGTAACATTGCCTCTGCCGTTTCCATATCGTAATCGGATAGCTGTATCCAATATTGTACTTTTTCTTCGTTTGTCATACCTCTTCATTTTTAAAGGTAAATGTTTTTATTTATCCTTTCATCCTTTCACGGTAGCCTCCGCAACACCAGCAGCCGCAGCAGCAGCTCCAGCAGCAGCGCCGCCAATGCCGCCAATGCGAACGGCATAAATTCTTCCCTGTATATCGGGAACGAATCGACCGACACGCGGGCTTTTTCCATTTGATTTATCTCGTTATAAATTTCCAGCAGTTTCGTGTTGTCGGTAGCGCGGAAATAGCGACCGTCCGTCATTGCCGCAATCTGCCGCAACAAGTCTTCGTCGATTTCCACCGGCACTTGCTGAATCATGGAGCCTACCGGGTAAGGAGCGGTGCCGTTCGCCCCCACGCCGACAGTATAGACGCGCACCCCGTAGGTTTTTGCAATTTCGGCAGCCATGAGCGGCGCAATTTCACCGCGATTGTTTACGCCGTCGGTCAGCAGGATTACCACGCGGCTTTTGGCATCGCTGTCTTTGAGGCGGCCTACTGTCGTAGCCAGCCCGTTGCCGATAGCGGTGCCATCTTCAATCAGTCCCGTTTCAATATCTTTCATCAGGTTGATGAGCGTGGCGCGGTCGAGCGTCAGGGGGCACTGCGTAAAACTTTCGCCGGCAAAAACCACAATGCCCATGCGGTCGAACGGACGTTCGGCAATAAACTGGATGGCGATGTCCTTTGCCGCACCGATGCGATCGGGCTTGAAGTCGCGCGCCAGCATGCTTGTCGAGATGTCTAATGTAAACATAATGTCGATGCCTTCGGTATCGACCCGCTCAAACTCGCTGGATGAACGCGGGCGCGCCATTGCAAGAATGATGAACGCTATGGCGGCACACCGCAACGCAAACGGAATATGTTGGAGGATGCGCAACACTACGGTATTGGCGCCTTTTAATCCCGCCGTAGTAGATACCTGCAACGACGGCGTTGCGCCCTGTATTGCCCGCCAAATGTAATAACCAATGACCGGCACAAGGACAAATAACACATATAATATGGATGAATATTCAAAATACATTTGTTATGATTTTAAAATTGCCGTTCCCAACCACACGGCCGCAAAGCCGCTAATTATGCTGACAAGCGTATAAAAAAACATTTTATAATATTCGCCCATTTGCCAGCAGTGTATATTCTCCAGTGCAAAAGCGGAGAATGTAGTAAAGCCGCCGCAAAATCCGACCAGCCATAATAACCGGGCGGACGAACCCGTTGCGTTGCCCCATAACCCGAACAAGAGGCCTGCAAAAAAACATCCCAATATATTGACCGTCCATGTAGCCCACGGAAACCACCCGCCAACGTATTTCAGCGCAAGCAGCGAACTCAGGTAGCGCAATATGCTCCCGGCGCCTCCTCCCAATCCGACTATCAGTATATTTTTAATCATTGTAATGCTCCTGTTCAACGTTTTTAATCTGCATTTTCTTTTTCTGTCTGTTCCTTTGTTTCGTCCACAAACTGCGCCACCAGTGTCCATGCGCTTTCATTCTCTTCCATCGCCGGCAGGTATTTGGCGAACTTCACCAAATCGGAAGTGCTTAAAAATTCCCGCAACTTCGGAATGAAATAATCCGGCAACGGCAGTTGCGCCAATGCCTGTAAAATCTCGTCAGATGTCTGTTCCGGCGCCTGAATGGCATAGCGTTTCTCCAAATACACGCGCAATACGTCGGTAACGCGCGTATAGTACAATTTCACCTTATTATTTTGCCATAGCTTTTCGGCTTTTATTTTTTCCAGCTCCCGCAACGCTACGATGTGCGGCGGCTCCGCAGGCTTGATTTTTCCAAACACCGGTTGTTTCTTCCGCAAGCGGATAATCACGTATATCAGCCCTGCAATCAGCGCCAGTGCGACAAGCCCCATTGTTGCCCACGGCCATAGTATTTCTATCAATGTGTAGGGATACTTTATCGGCGGTTTAATATCTTTCAGCAATTTTACTTTCGTGCTGTCGTCCGCCGAAAAGAACGCAACAAGCAGGCTGTCGGGCAGGGTCTTTACTTTCAGGGAAACCGAATTGAAATAAACCGTATCAATCCTATTATTGTTGCTGTGCGTAACCAGCGCCGGGACTTGCGGCAGCTCATAAATCCCCGCATCGAACGAGGTAAGCAACAGTTTGCTTTCTATGGTTATATTATCTTTTGTGCGTTGCAACGTGTCGGGGCCGGTAGTTTTCAGCACTTCAATCAAGCCATGCCCAATGCTGTCCACCTGCGCAAAATACACCTGCATGGTAGAAGGCATCGTCGCCTTGAGCGACCATTCCACCTGCTCGCCAATCATAATGCTGTCGCGGCTGAGCGAGGTACTGAGCAACGGCTCCTGCGCCGTCGCGGCGGCAGTAATCCACAAACAGGAAATGATTGTAAAAAATATTTTCATCATCTGAATAAAATTAAGTTTTCGTCATCTGCTTCTACCTACTCTCAAACAGGCGCACCAACGGTTTTACATAGTCTTCACTTGTGCTGATACGCACATTGTCCACACGGCATTTCGAGAGCGCCTGCGTAACGTTCCTGTCGGCCGTGCGCCACCATTCGGCGTAGTTATTGCGCACTTTGCGGCTGGAGGTATTTACCCATACCTCCTTGCCGCTTTCGGCGTCGCGCAGTTGCATGATACCTACTTTCGGCAGTTCCGTTTCGCGCGGGTCGTAGAGGCGGATAGCCGCCAAATCGTGTTTATTGGCGGCAATTTTCAGCGCGTCGGTAAAACGCACCTGCCCGTCGGCGTTAAAGTCCAGCATATCGGACAGCACAAACGCCGTGCAGCGTTTCTTGATGGCATTCGTCAGGTACTGCAACGCCGCCGATACGTCGGTTTGCACGCCCGACGGCTCAAATTCTATCAACTCGCGGATGATGCGCAATAAATGCGTGCGGCCTTTCTTCGGCGGAATAAATTTCTCCACCCTGTCGCTGAAAAATAACGCTCCCACCTTGTCGTTGTTGATAGACGCCGAAAAAGAAAGCACCGCTGCCACTTCCGCCATCAGGTCGCGTTTCAGTTTTTGCGTGGTGCCGAAATTCCGCGAGCCGCTGACGTCAATCAACAGCATCATGGTGAGTTCGCGCTCTTCTTCAAAAATCTTTACGTACGGCGCATTGAGGCGGGCGGTAACATTCCAGTCCATGTTCCGGACATCGTCTCCATACCGGTATTCGCGCACTTCGCTGAACGCCATCCCGCGCCCCTTAAATGCGCTGTGGTATTCGCCCGCAAAGATTTGCCGCGACAGCCCGCGCGTTTTTATTTCAATCTTCCTGACCGATTTCAGTAAGTCGTTTACCATGTTTAGTCGTTAGTCATGAGTTGAAAGTGGGCTGGCGCCAGCCCATTTTCCATTTTTAAATCTGTGTAATCTGTTTTAGTCTGTGTCCATCTGTGGGATAATTTTCAACTTTTTCATCGCCCGAAGGGCATTCATCCCCTTTATCGCCCGAAGGACATTGGGGTGAAGCCGCTCCTACGGTACTTCTACGCTATTGAGCACTTGCGTAACGATATCTTCCGGCGTAACGTTTTCCGCTTCCGCTTCGTAGGTAAGCCCCATGCGGTGGCGAAGCACTTCGTAACATATGGCGCGCACATCTTCCGGAATGACATAACCGCGATGCTTCAGGAAAGCGTAGGCTTTTGACGCCATCGCCAGCGAAATGCTGGCGCGCGGCGATGCGCCGTAAGCCAGCAGGTTTTTCAACGACGCCAGCCCGTAGTCTTCGGGCGTGCGGGTGGCATACACAATATCGACAATATAGCGTTCGATTTTTTCATCCATATACACATCGCGCACCACGCCCCGCGCCTTGATAATATCTTCGGGCTTCAGCGAGCGGGCGGCCTTCGGGAATTCGCCCGAAATATTTTGCCGGATAATGAGCTTTTCCTCGTCTTTGCGCGGGTAACTGACCACCACTTTCAGCATAAAACGGTCGACCTGCGCTTCGGGCAGCGGATAAGTCCCTTCCTGCTCTATCGGGTTCTGCGTGGCCAGCACCAGAAACGGCTCGGGCAGCTTGAACGTCTTGTCGCCGATAGTTACCTGCCGTTCCTGCATAGCTTCCAGCAAGGCGCTTTGCACTTTTGCCGGCGAGCGGTTGATTTCATCCGCCAGAATAAAATTGGCGAATACAGGCCCCTGCTTCACCTGGAACTGCTCGCTTTTCTGGCTGTAGATAAGCGTACCGATAAGGTCGGCGGGCAGCAGGTCGGGCGTGAACTGGATACGGCTGAACTGTGCATCGACAATACTCGCCAGCGTATTTATCGCTAACGTTTTCGCCAGTCCCGGCACGCCTTCCAGCAGGATATGCCCGTCGGCAAGCAACCCGATCAGTAAATTGTCAATAAGATTTTTTTGACCCACAATCACCTTGTGCATCTCCATATGGACAATGTCCACAAAGGCGCTTTCCTGTTGAATCCGGTCGTTGAGTTCTTTGATGTTTGCTTTTTCCATATAAATGTTTATTTTTGTGTTTTTAATTTTCGTTTTTTTAAGACTAAAAAATTATAAAATAGTTTAATGCCGGAAATGGCATCGCGAAAATACAAAATTTTTCAGAGGAAACCAAACCTTCGGGTATTAACAAAAGCGCTAAAAGCAGTCAAAAAGGAATGCGTTACTTCATTTACTTAGCATATAAGGGTACCGGTTATCACGGATGGCAAATACAGGCCAATGCCCGTACGGTACAGGGAGCGCTCGACCACGCGCTTTCGGTATTACTGAACGAAAAAATCGAAACCACCGGCGCCGGGCGCACCGACACCGGCGTACATGCCAGCTATTTTACGGCGCACTTCGACAGCGAACAGTACGGATTATACACCGCCGCCCACAGTCCGGCGCAGGCCGTAAATAAACTCAATGCCATACTCCCCCGCGACATTTGCATCTACGATATCCTGCCGGTGGACGCCGCCGCCCACGCCCGTTTCGATGCCATACAGCGTACCTATAAATATTATATCCGTACGAAAAAAAATCCATTCGACACGGAATTTACGGCCTTCTTCCCCTTTGAACTGGATGTGGCGGCGATGAACGATGCCGCGCAACTGCTATTCGAATACACCGACTTCACCAGCTTCGCCAAGCTGCACGGACAAAGCAAAACCAATCATTGCCGCATCACACAAGCCCGCTGGGAAGCGGCAGACGGGCGGCTGGAATTTACTATTTCCGCCGACCGTTTCCTGCGCAATATGGTGCGCGCCATTGTTGGGACATTGATTGACGTGGGGCGCGGGAAAATTACCCGCGACGATATGCGCCGTATTATCGTCCAAAAAGACCGTTGCGCCGCCGGCCCCTCCGTCCCCGCAAAAGGGTTGTGGCTAACGGATATTCGGTACAAAAATCTGCCCGGAATTCCTTGTTAATGGAGAATGCCCTTCGGGCGGGGAAGAGGATGAAATTAGAAATGGAGAGTGCCGCAAAAGACATTCTCTATTTTCAATTCTCCATTAACTAAGCCCGGAGGGCTTGCCTTTTCATAACCACATGCAAGTGAAGCGGAGCGTAACGCAGCATGGGGCAAGATGAACTTCCCTGCCCCTCGCGCGGCGCACAGGCTTTCCGTTATGTACGGACAGTACGTCGCGCGAAAGGCAGTGTGGGGCTTCTTCCGCAGGCTGCGCTCCGCTTGTCTGCGGTTATGAAAATCCGGCGTTTCACGCCTTACTCTAATGGAGAATGTGCTAACGCCGAAATCACCTTACGAAAATTTTTTTTCAAAAATAGTTGGAATTAAAAAATAAAGTAATATATTTGCGGCGTTAATGATGTTCTTTTTTATTGTAACCAAACCGGCGCAGTCCGGTTTTATTCAGATATTGAAATCTAGACAATTTCAAAAAACACCAAGTGAAGCAAATTCATAAATTAAACGTGAATTTTGTTTATTCTTGGTGTGGTAGTCTAGAACCTCAATATCGATAAATTAAAATTCACGTTTCGTTTTATATATATAAACTACGAAATGTGTAAAACCGGCAGCAAATAAAAAATTGCAGCAAGGGGTTATTTTAGTTAATAAAGTTTGTGTTTGCAAAATAACCCCAAAGCTGCAAAAAATAATAACAATTTAAAAATTTACTTTTATGAAAAAAATTCTTTTTTCTTTCGCCATGCTGGTAAGCGTGGCTGCAAATGCTACCGTAACGGTTACGCCGATTAGTACGAATTATACCGTACCGCCAACGGTTACTTTCAAAGTAGAATGGACAAATACGCCTACCGCGCCCTACAATAACCGTGTGTGGGTGTGGATAGATTTCTGCCCGGTAACAGGCACGACGCCGGCAAATTCTTTTTCTACCGCCACTATTTCCAACCCCATTAAAATAGGCGGAAACGGTACGGTGACCAATGCTACCGAACGTGGTTTTTTTATTGAATATGGCGCAACCAATAACGGAACAACCGTTACCGCCACGTTAAATGCCACCGGAAAATTTAACTGGTGCGCCTATGGCAGCGACTACCCGCCGAATGTTTTAGCGAATACCAATAGCTCCTACACATTGGCGGGAACGCCGCCGTTCAAATTGATTGCTTCTAATGGTACAACTGCGCAAACAGTAACCGGAATGACACTTGCTACTTCGGCATTGACCATTACGCCGGCAACCATAACCGACGCTACAGGCTATCCCGGACTTTGGTGTCCCTACACCGGAAGCGACTTATATATGGACGACTCTCATCGTTGTATGGAACGCCAAAGCGGGGCGGGAAATTGGGAAGCATACATAAAAGATAATAGAGACGATATAATTTATCGCATAACACAAAATTTAGATAATAGTTGGTGGATGGCGGAATATATGAAAAATGCAGACAAGAGAGTTGCCATTTGCAATGGAATCAGTTACTATAGTGGCAATAATAAGCCCAATTGTCCAGACGGTTGGCAATTACCGACTTCTAATGAAACAAAAACGAGATTCATTGGCTATAGTGATGAATGGGGTGCTGCTTTAGGAACTAACGGACGATATATCGGTTACTGTATAAGTGCAGTACGCACCGATATTATTGTACAGGAATGCACACAAACGCTAGTTTGGTTAGATCATTGGAAGTGGGTGTATAATGCGTGTGATACAACCGACCCCGGTTACTGCTCGTGTACTTCAAATAACACTGGCAACGTGCGTTGTCGTCGTCAGCTGTAACTTTAACTAACATGATTTTATCCGAATGGAGCAACAATATTGCTTTGAGCCGCCGCATAGCTTATCCTTGCTGTGGTTTTTTCGCGCAACCTTATTAAAAACCATTCACATGAAATACGAATTAGTCTATTCCACCGATTTTACGCGGACGCTGCTGTATAAAACAGTAGTGGCTTTTGTCGGCAATTGCAATGAGCTTATTCCAAAAATGACGTGTCAGGGACGGAAATTGTTTGCCGGGCGTATCCGCTGGGAATTGGGGTGTATGACGCAACTGTTGTTGCATGCGGCGGCAGCGCGCGCTAACAGGCAGGGATATTTTATTTCCCTTACGCAGCAACATTTTCAGGTAACCTGCGGCCTGCTGCAATGCTGTTATGACTTAAAATTTCTCCCGGCGCAAACGTATGAAGCTTTTGTGGGGCAGCTGCCGCCGGTAATGGAACAGATGGAAAGGTGATTTTTACGGCAACGCTAAAACGGCGCTTGCCGGAGCTCCGGCAAGCGTGTTTTTAGTTCCGGACAGCCTTGCCGGAACTCCGGCAAGCGTGTTTTTGGTTCCGGACAGCCTTGCCGGAACTCCGGCAAGCGTGTTTTTAGTTCCGGACAGCCTTGCCGGAGCTCCGGCAAGGCTATTTTTATTTCCCGACAGGGAAAAATAACCGGATATATATCCTCCGGAGAAGGACATCAGCTTTAAACTTTTAACTGAAAAATCTAGGTAATCTGAAAAAATAGGTGTCCATCTGTGGGACACCTATTAACTTGAGAAGAGGTACCAAGCAGATTCGAACTGCTGTACGCGGTTTTGCAGACCGCTGCCTAACCCCTCGGCCATGGTACCGGATTAAGGAGTGCAAAGATAATGCTTTTCTCCCTATAAAAAAAAATTATTCTAAAAAATCGTAAATTTGTATCCTTTTTAAGTTAAAAACTAAAAATTAAAAACTAAAAGTTAGCTGGCGTCAGCATTCATAATTCATAATTCATAATTCAAAGCAAGGTTATGGCAGCATTTACACCGCGTATGCGGGAACATTTAGGGAGGCTGGAAATCTTCGATATTATCCGGAAGAAATTTGTGGCGTATACGCCGGAAGAGTCGGTACGGCAACAGTTATTGCATTACCTGACGGTGGTAAAAAGATTTCCCGAAGGGTTGTTGCAGGTGGAAACGGCCATTCCCCACCCCCGATACTTTTTCCGCGCCGACGTGGTGGCCTACGACCGCCAGCTGCAACCCATCCTGCTGGCCGAATGTAAAGCGCCCGAGGTGACTATCTCACGGGAAACGTGTGAACAGGTTGCCCGCTACAACCTGTTAGTAAAAGTGCCGTTTCTCTTAATTACCAATGGCTCGAAGCACTTCTTTTTCTATTACAGTACGGGCGAAAACTGCTATATCTTTGACCGGAATATGGCAGATTACGAAGGATTGGTTAAAATGGCTAAAAAGATGAAAATTGAAAAAAATACGTACCTTTGACGTGCTAAAAAAATTACTAACAATAAAAAATTATGGCAAACATTGATTTAACAAAGTATGGAATTACGGGGGTGAAAGAAATTATCTACAATCCCCCTTACGAAGCGCTTTTTAAAGCGGAAACGGATGCCCGCAACGAGGGGTTTGAAAAAGGGCAGCTCACGGAGCTGGGGGCGGTGAACGTGATGACCGGCGTATATACCGGGCGTTCCCCAAAAGATAAATTTTTTGTGATGGACGATACCACCCGTAATACGGTATGGTGGACGTCCGAGGCCTACAAAAACGACAACAAGCCGGTAACGCCGGAAGCATGGAAAAGCCTGAAAAACCTTGCGGTGAAACAGCTTTCGGATAAACGCCTGTATGTAGTGGATACGTTTTGCGGGGCGAACGAAAATACGCGCCTGAAAATTCGCTTCATCATGGAAGTGGCCTGGCAGGCGCATTTTGTGGCCAACATGTTCATCCGCCCGACGGCAGCCGAACTGGCAAATTACGGCGAGCCCGATTTCGTGGTAATAAACGCGTCGAAAGCAAAAGTGGAAAACTTCAAAGAACTTGGCCTGAACTCCGAAACGGCCGTAGTGTTCAACCTGACCGAGAAAATACAAATTATTCTCAACACATGGTACGGCGGCGAAATGAAAAAGGGCATGTTCTCCTACATGAACTACCTGCTTCCGCTGCAGGGCATCGCTTCGATGCACTGCTCCGCAAATACCGACATGCAGGGAAAGAACACCGCGATTTTCTTCGGCCTGTCGGGCACCGGCAAAACAACCCTGTCCACCGACCCGAAACGCCTGCTGATTGGCGATGACGAACATGGCTGGGACAACGACGGCGTATTTAATTTCGAAGGCGGCTGCTACGCAAAAGTGATAAACCTGAGTAAAGAAGCCGAACCGGACATCTACGACGCGATTAAACGCGACGCATTGCTGGAAAATGTAACGGTGGACGAAAACGGGAAAATCGATTTCAACGATAAATCGGTAACCGAAAACACGCGCGTGTCCTATCCGATTTACCATATCAAAAATATTGTCCAGCCGGTGTCGAAGGCCGGGCCGGCCGAGAAAGTGATTTTCCTGTCGGCAGACGCTTTCGGCGTATTGCCGCCGGTGTCCATCCTGACGCCGGAGCAAACGCAGTATTACTTCCTGTCGGGATTCACGGCCAAATTAGCCGGCACCGAACGCGGCATCACCGAACCGACGCCTACGTTCTCGGCCTGTTTCGGCGCAGCGTTCCTGTCGCTGCATCCTACCAAATACGGCGAAGAACTGGTGAAAAAAATGCAACAGTCCGGCGCAAAAGCCTACCTGGTAAATACCGGCTGGAACGGCAGCGGCAAGCGTATTTCGATTAAAGATACGCGCGGTATCATTGACGCTATCCTCGACGGCTCGATTGACAAGGCGCCTACGAAGAAAATACCGTTCTTCGATTTTGAAGTACCTGTGGCATTGCCGGGCGTAGACCCGAAAATCCTCGACCCGCGCGACACTTACAGCGATGCGGAACAATGGACAGTAAAAGCAAAAGACCTTGCCGACCGCTTCATCAAAAACTTTGCGAAGTTTACCGGCAACGAAACCGGCAAAGCATTGGTGGCTGCTGGGCCGAAGCTGTAATAAATATATTTTTGAAATGCACGTAAAAAAATTTGCAGATAAAAAAAATGTAATTATATTTGCGTAGTTAATCAGATGCTCTTTGAAATAGTGATTTGATATATTTAACAATATATCGCTTTAACTTTTATTCTGTAAAAATCAGAAATATCGAAAATTTCAAAACAGGTGGAATATAAGGAAAAGCAACCTCGCCAAGAGCGAAAATGGGTTGCTAAACTTATTACCTGTTGGGTCTTCGATAACCTCTGATTTTAATAAGTGTAGTGCCCATTTTTATTTTTGGTTTTTTAATAGAATGATAAGAAAAAAAATCGCGGTAAAAGTTAGAGAAATAGATTGCAGAAGCAAATAATAAAATTCTGCAATAATTGGCAGCGAATAAAAAATTGCAGCGAGGGGTTGTTTTAGAGAAAAAGTTTGTGTTTGCAAAACAGCCCCGAAGCTGCGAAAACAGCACATAGACTTGTAGAATATGGACAATAGGCAAGATGCCGGTAACCCTTAAACATGAAACTATAAACCTTAAATAATAATAGTATGAAAAAGATTCTTCTTTCTTTTCTTTCCCTTATGGGAGTGGGCTTTTCTGCATTTGCACAAAGCCACATTAAAATTGAACCGCTCAGTGCAACTTACACCACGCCTGCGGTACAATTTCGCGTATCGTGGAATGCTATCTCCAGCGGAACTTGCCACAATTCCAAAATCTGGGTATGGGTAGATTTTATTAAAATAGAAAATAACCAACCCTCCGGTACATGGACACGCGCTACTGTGGCTAATCCTTCTCCCGGAACGGTAGCGCCGGAAACAGATAAAGGTTTTTGGTTGCAGGGAAATAGTGGCAGTTACAGTCAAACTGTAACGGTAGCATTGACGGATATTCCGGCAAATACCAAATTTAATTGGTGCGCCTATGCGTCCGACTGCCCGCCGAACATAACATTTTCTACCCAACGCGACCTTACCATGACCGGTACTATTCCTTTTATTATTACGTATACGGATAACAGTACGGTTACGGTTAGCGCCAACAGCTTCACGCTGGCTTCCGGCAAAACATTTAAGAATATAACCGATGCTACCTTTTGTCCTTCTTATGTCAATAATACTATTAACGGTATTATTCCGACAGTGGGTACGGATAAGGGGTCTAAAGCAATTTCCTGTTCCGGTTCTACCTTGTATGTTCAGAGTGCATCAAATGGAAACTCGCCCTGGTTACCTAATAATCATTGCCCGGAGGGATGGCGCTGGCCAACCTATAATGAAATGAAATGTTTCTGGTCGGCAGGATCACCAGCAAACATTGGGTATGCATGGAACACGGAAGAATACTCTACTACTAGAGCGTGGTCAATGAAACCCTGCTGCGGTACGCAGTCAGTGTGCTACGCAGAAAACTCCGAGCCAAAAAGGGAATATGCCGCCTACTACAATTATACGATTGTAAAGTGCAATCTGTGCGGGACTAACTGTTGTCCGGCGTATATGCTTGCACTAAACAAAACAGCCACGATACCGGTGCATTGTGTAAAAAACTAATGAAAATATATTCATAAATTCAGCGGAACAAGGTTAGAAAAATAACCTTAAGCGGCAGTATGTACAAAATCTTACTAAGTTAACGGTAGCAGCGCCAAGTAACGCCCGGTTCACCCGCAGTTATCATTGTGTATCGCCCTTTACAATTACATTCACCGTTGAAAGCCCACACACTCAACGTACCATTTGTGGTTCCCCAATAATACGGGTCACGCGCGCCATTTATCGTATTAGTAGCACGCACGTAATCGTAAGTTGCAGCCATACCCCACACATTTTTTTCACCTGCACAGGTAACTAATGGCGGATAATTAAGCGCTCTTACACATTCTTGACTTCCTATTGCAGTGGCAAGCGCATCGTAATCCGTCCAAAGCGGAACAAACCAACCCGAAGGACACAATCCTTGAATTTTGGTGTTCAATGCGCCGCCATTGCGAAATACATTAACAGAATAATATCGCCCACACAAATCTTCCGTGCAGCCGGATGTGCCAACAGCCGAGCCGGCGCCTGCATATTTTACATTTTGCGCCAACCACCAATTATTGTCGGGCATTTTGACAATCCGATAGGGTTTACTATCTCTATTATCTTTTATCCACGCTTCCCAATTTCCCGCCCCGCTTTGGCGTTGCAGGCAACGATGGGTTGCATCCATATATAAGTCGCTTCCGGTGTAGGGGCACCAAAGTCCGGGATAGCCTGTGGCGTCGGTTATGGTTGCCGGCGTAAAGGTTAGGGCTGAAGCAGCAATGGTGGTACCGGACACTGTTAGCGAGGTTGTACCGTCAGAAGCAATCAATAGGAACGGCGGCGTTCCTGCCAATGTGTAAGAACTATTGGTATTCGCCAAAACATTCGGCGGATAGTCGCTGCCATAGGCGCACCAATGAAATTTTCCACTGGCATTTAACGTGGCGGTAACGGTTGTTCCGTTATTGGTAGCGGCATATTCAATAAAAAAGCCACGCGCAGTGGCGTTAGTAACCGTACCGTTTCCGCCTGTTTTGGCAGGATTGGAAATGGTGGCGGCAGAAAAAGAGTTTGCCGGCGTCGCACCTGTTACCGGACAGAAATCTACCCACACCCACACACGGTTATTGTAGGGCGCAGTGGGCGTACTTGTCCATTCCACTTTAAAGGTTACTTTGTTTTCGGAATAATCCGTAGAAAGCGGCGTTACCTTTATGGTAGCGCTTGCAGCCACGCTTGCAAGCATTGCAAAAAGAAAGAAAATGTTTTTCATAATAATATAATTTAAAGTTTATAGTTCCCTGTTTAAGGGTTATCGGTATTTTGTCTATGTTCTATTGTCTGCAGGTCTATGTTCTATAAATCTATTGTCCATGTTCTGTTTTCGCAGCTTCGGGGCTGTTTCCAAACACAAACTTTTTCTTATAAAACAACCCCTTGCTACGATTTTTTAATCGCTGCCAATTTCATCGTTTTCGGTTTTAATTATTGCAATAAAATGCGAAACGTGAATTTTAACTTATCATAACTGAGGTTCTCGAATACCCATATAACAAATAAGCACAAATCCACGTTTCTCTGTAAGATTTGGTTTTATCCTTGTTATATCGAAATTTTCGAGATTTCAGTTATAGAATAAAGCGCCAATAAATCAAAGAACGTATTACGGCTACAAATATATTACTTTATTTTTTATCTACAAATTATATTTTCTCACGCAGTTTTTATTTATCTTTTTGTTCTATTTCGCAAAGCTCACGGCGCGCGTTTCGCGGATAACCGTTACTTTCACCTGTCCCGGATAAGTCATTTCGTCCTGGATTTTCCGGGCAATATCTTGCGAAAGTACTTCGGCTTCCTGGTCGGAGACTTTTTCGCTGCCTACAATCACGCGCAGTTCGCGCCCTGCCTGTATGGCGTATGTTTTGGTTACGCCGTGATGCGACAGCGCCAAATCTTCCAGATCCTTCAACCGTTTGATGTACGATTCCACCACTTCGCGGCGTGCGCCCGGGCGCGCGCCGGAGATGGCGTCGCATACCAGCACCAGCGGCGAGATGATAGAAGTCATTTCTATTTCTTCGTGGTGTGCGCCGATGGCGTTGCAAATTTCCGGCTTTTCTTTGTATTTTTCGGCCAGGCGCATGCCCAGCAGCGCGTGCGGCAATTCGGGGTCTTCGTCCGACACTTTTCCGATGTCGTGCAGCAATCCGGCGCGTTTGGCCACTTTCGGGTTTAATCCCAGCTCGGCAGCCATTACGGCGCAGAGGTTGGCCGTTTCGCGCGAGTGTTGCAGCAGGTTTTGCCCGTACGACGAGCGGTATTTCATGCGCCCCACCAGCCGTATCAGTTCGGGGTGCAGGCCGTGAATGCCAAGATCTATAGCCGTGCGCTTGCCTACTTCTACCATTTCTTCTTCTACCTGTTTCTGGATTTTTGCCACCACTTCTTCAATGCGTGCGGGGTGGATGCGCCCGTCGGTAACCAGCTGGTGCAAGGCCAGCCGCGCCACTTCGCGGCGCACCGGGTCGAATGCCGACAGCACAATGGCTTCCGGCGTATCGTCCACCACAATCTCTACGCCGGTCGCCGCTTCCAGTGCGCGGATATTACGTCCTTCGCGCCCGATGATGCGGCCTTTCATTTCGTCGTTTTCAATATGGAATATGGTCACGGCGTTTTCTATGGCGGATTCCTGCGCCACGCGCTGCAAAGCCATTATGACAATACGCTTGGCTTCTTTGGTAGCATTGAGTTTCGCCTCGTCCATGATTTCGTTGATATACGACATGGCTTCGGTTTTTGCTTCTGCTTTCAGCGATTCTACCAGCATATTTTTTGCTTCGGCAGCCGACATGCCGGCAATATTTTCAAGCCGGTCTATTTGCTGGCGGCGCAGCCGGTCGTATTCTTCGGCGCGTTTCTCGACCAGTTCTATCTGGCCGGTCAGGTTTTCGCGGATCGCTTCCGTTTCTTTTTGTTTGCGCTGCAAGTCGCCCTGCTGCTGGTTGAGTTGCGATTCCCGTTGTTTGATTTTATTCTCGGCCTGCGCCAGCCGCTGGTTTCGTTCATTGACGGTTTTTTCATGTTCCGTTTTCAGATGCAGGAAATGTTCCTTTGCATGCAGGTTTTTTTCTTTCTTTAAGTTTTCCGCTTCTACTTCGGCTTCTTTAATAATGCGCCGGCGCTTTTTTGACGTTATTGCGTGGGCTATGAAATAAGACAGCGTTCCGCCTACAGCCATTGCCGCAACGCCGATAAGTATTGTTGTTAATTCCATGTGATAAATAGTTTTTATGTTGTTGTTAATATTATTTTCATTAAAAAAACCCGTATCCCTACGCTTGTTTGGCGAAAACCCTAAAATGTTACGTGCGGAGCTGCCGGTTTTTTTATTTCGAACGTCCAACGTCCCGATTCGGAATCTCCCGCAGGGCGGGATAAATAGGCCTGTTCTAGATACCCGAGCTTGACTCCTTTAAATTGATAACTGTTGAGTTTCGCAAAGAGCTTTTAGTGATACGGGTTAGTCTCTATTAAAAATGAACGTAGAATTGTGTCAGTTCGCCATGTCCCGAAGATAATCTCCCAGCTGTTTATCCAGCCGTTGCATTTCCTGCATAACGGGGGACACATCGGTGATTTCTTCATACTCCATGATTTTCATCATATACTGTAAGGCTGTTATGGCCAAAGCATCTTGAGCATCCTGCTGCACGTAGCGTTGTTGATATTGCATCACCCGGTCATTAACACGTTTGGCAGCCGCCCGAATACGTTCTTCTTCGGCTGCCGGCTGTCTTAACGGGTAAGGGCGGTCGGCCACAGTGATTCTTATGGGAATCATATTCTCTTCCATAGATTACTTGTTTAAAAGAGCCATGCATTTATCAATTTCACGCACAATTCGTCCTATCTTCAATTTTGCATCACGCGTATCAATACCTGAAGTTTCAAAGGCTCGCGCCAGTTGTAACTTTTTATTTTTTTCTTCCAATTCCTGTAATTGCCGGTTTAAATCTGCTATCTGGACGTCGTATTCCGTTATTTTTACTTGCAGCAGATGGCGTTCATGTTTCATTTGGTCGCACACAGACAATAGCTGATGAATTTTATAGTTCAACGCATTAAAAACAATCTGTGGATCGGCAATCATACTTTCATAATCTTTATGGCGCAAAGGTAAAAAAATTATTTTTAAAAAGGAAATAATTTTCATGAGGGGCGCCGCAAAGAGAGGGGCGGTTTTTTCTTCCGCCCACGAATAAACGAACTTAACGCAAATGAAAAAATGTAGGGACGCACGGCCGTGCGTCCCTATGTGCCTACAGCGCCGTTCAGCGTATACACAAAATATTCTGTTCCCAGTATTCTATATGGCTATATTGTTTTTTATTGGTATTTGGGTTGCCATTTTTTATTGACATAGGCATTAAGCGCCCTCAAGATATGTAATTCCATGAGCATGGGGTCGCCGGGAAACTCTTTCTTGCCTTGTTCTTCCAAATCCTGTACTACTTTTGGGGAAATCTGCATTTTTTTCGCGACCGATTGATAATCAAACATGGGTTGCATAGTAGTAGTTTTTATTATTTCCCACAAATATACACAAAATAAAATATACATCATACGCTGCTACTACATTCGACAACGTGGACCGTTCACCGCCCGTCAGGGGATTATCGCACTCGCCATCGTACTCCACGGCCCCTTTTCGCCTCTGGTGTTTTCCCATCGGAGGGCGAAGTAGAGGGTTTTGCCGCGCTGGTCGTTCTCGAAGGAGAGGGTCAGCGGGGCGTGGGTGTCGAAGGTGGAATGACGCAGGTCTTCCCAGCGGGCGGGCGCGACGTCGCTGATTTCCCATCCCAGTTCTACGCCGTGCTGACCGGCCGGTTTCGCCTTTTTGCCGGCCTGGTCCTTGCCGTAGAAATAAAATATTACGCGTCCCGGCACCGAAGTGTCCATATAGCAGTTCGGCGCTTCCGTTGCCACCGGCGCATGCGTGTGCTTGCCGCTGGAGCGCTTGGGCAAACCCATTTTCACGAGGTCGTCGTTCGAAACCAGCGGGTTGGTACGCAAAAAACCCGAATACAACCACCGGAAAATCTTTTTGAACTCCGTCTCCGCTGTTGTGAAGCGGACGGTAATCCCCGGCGTGCGGTTGACTATATCAAAGTACGCCAACGCGGCGGAATGGTATTCCTCGAATGCCGGCAGGTAGGTAGCGTCGAACTTTCGCCCCAGCGGCGTGTCCGCGCCGAACCCGAAATCGGCGCGGATGCCGGGTGCAACCAAATAATCGTGCGTTAGAACGGCCTTTTCGAATAAGGCGCGGTGGTTTTGGGGTAACCAATCTTTAGCTGTCATAGCTATAATTTTTAAATTATTTATTTTTATTTACTTATTTAGCGTTTTCTTTTCGTTTACGAACGTTCTTATTTCATTTACGAACGTTTTTATTTCATTTACGAATGTTCTTAATTTATTTACGAATGTTCTTAATTTATTTACGAATGTTTTTATTTCATTTACGAATGTTCTTAATTTATTTACGAACGTTCTTATTTCGTTTACGAACGTTCTTATTTCATTTATGAATGTTCTTAATTTATTTACGAATGTTCTTATTTCGTTTACGAACGCCCGAAAATCGTTTTCGAATGCCCGAAATTTGAATTCTTGTTAAGATGATTCTTCAGGCTTCCCTGTTAATTTTATCGTTTTCATAAATTAGTTTTTGTTATTTTCCCAAATACGTTTTTTGTTTTCAAAATCCACATAAAATTCTTCACAACCGGAAGCTACGATGCCCCAAGATGTACATAACATCGAACCTTCGCAATTTAAAAATTCAAAATGGCCTTCTGGACAGGGTCTACAAGGTTCTATTAAAAAGCCAATTTTATTTGTTTCATAAATGCATTGGTATATTCTTATATGTGTGGTGAAAGTCTCCAGGTCGGCAACCAGTTGACGTAGCCATTCCAGATCAGTCAATGGATTATTCACATCGCAGACTTGCGCAGGATTTTCTTTTTTACAGCTTATCATGCAGGAAAGACTTCCTGCCAGCATCAGCAATATGGCTGCAAAACTTAATATCTTTTTCATAATTTTTCAATTTTAGTTATTAGTAATTTTTATGAAGGCGGTCGTTTGGCTCCCCTTGTTTTACAGGAGCCGTCGCTGGATGCCGGCGCGGGGGGTATGCAGGTTGTTTTTCATAATGTTAAAATTGGTTGCTGCAAAAGTAATAAAATTCCTGGAATTTATCA
>JAITSM010000065.1 GCA_031287815.1 Prevotellaceae bacterium | reverse complement strand
AAAAATTTTTCGCTCCTACGCCGTTGACCGTTCGCCGTTGGCCACCGAAGCCCGGAGGTCTTGAATTTTCATAACCCCATGCAAGTGTAGCGCAGCGAAACGCAGCTTGGGGCAAGATGGCGCTTCCTGCTTTTCGCGCGGCGCACAGGCTTTCCGCTATGCACGGACACTGCTCCGCGCGAAAGGCGCAGGTGTTCTTTGTACCCTGCACTGCGTACGGGGTCATGAATATTTCGCCCCTTCGGGGCTACTGAAGTTTAAAAAGGCGCCAGCTACCTCATACTTCAAAAAAAATCTCCATTATTTCATTGTTGCTGTCCACACCGCTTTTCTAAGCGATCCGGAAGCATCGTCGCCGTCGTAATCCCAGTACATCATGCCTTTCATGCCCAGCTTTAACAGCCATTCGCCTTTGATGCCAATACTTTTGGGATTGTCGTAACCGCAATAATATTGCCCGTTATAGGTTACGTACGGCACTGACGCCGCTTCGTCCCAATTGTCAATATTGTAGGGATAGCTCATTTTAATAATGTCTTTGTAATTGATGGCGAGCGGCGCGGTGGCAAACGAATGCCGCCCGTAGAACGGGATACCGAGTACGAGCTTGTTGGCGGGCATTCCGGCATCCATATATACTTTTACGGCGCGTTCGCAATCCTGGTAAGCTCCGGCTGATTTCAGCGCCGACTGGTGGGACGGCGCTTCGTCCATGTCGTAGGTCATGATATTCACAAAATCTACGTAGGGCGCTACCGCTGCAATGTCAATATAGCGAGAGCCGCCGGCCACCGCTTCCATGCCTTTGCAATAACCCGCGTAGGTAAGTGAATAGCGGGCGGGCAATGTTTCACGCAATTTCTTCATCAATTTTACATGGTTTTCCACATCCGCCGCCACGTCGTACGCGCCGCCGGCAACCCATGTCAAGCCCGGAAATTCCCAGTCCAAATCCACACCGTCGATATGCCATTTTACAAGAAAATCCCGGCAGTCTTCGGCAAAAGCCGCACGATATTCTTCCGACTTGGCCAGCAATGAAAAGCCGCCGTTTTGCGAATTATCCGAATTGGAAACCGTGTTGGTGAAAGAAATACAAATTTTCAATTCCGGGAATTTGTTTTTCAATGCAGCGATTTGCTGGAACCTCGACTCGTCTCCCTGCACTTTAAATCCTTGATATACGCCGTTGACGTCAATATACAACTCGGCAAAGGAATAGAAAAGGTGCGTGAAGTAAGTAGGGTCAGGGATGGACGTTCCATAATAAGTTACATACGCGCCGACCACTCGCCCCGCTACCCTTTCGGGTAAATTATGGCCGGCGCCGCCGCTGCCCTGCCCCGTAGTGTAATCGTCTTTCTGGCAGGAAGCCAATAAAAGTAATGCAGGCAAAAGGGAATAGAATAATTTTTTCATGGTTTGATTATTTAAAAATGAAATAAAAATTACGCCGGTAATTGGTCGAAATCAATTACCGGCATAACTGATACAAATTTATTCGCTGGGAACAAAGAAGTAGTAACTTGCGTCGTAGTCCCAATCTTCGCCGGTACGGTTGTATGTCCCCGGCAGGCAAAGTATCATGCTATTGGCGTCAACGCTCAAAATATAATACGGAGAGCTTGTGCCGGAAAAACCCTGCCAAGATTTTTCTGTGGCAATAAGGGGTACGGAGACGATCAATTCGCCGTCGATTTGTTCGCCACGGCCTTCGTGGGTAAATGCCCATCCGCCGGTACCCAACACCGCGTTACTGCCGTTGTAGACGGTCAATTTGCCGCCTTCCATTTCAAACACCATGTATTTTGCAAAATCGACTGCCGTAAGCACGCTGCTGCCGCCCTGATAATTGCTTTGACCCGGGGACATGGTATAATATTTCCATGCGCCGTACATGCCGTTGTAGAACGACAGGGGGTGGTCAAGCAATTTCCATGTTTTCTTTGCCGTTCTGTCGGCTTTGTCCACTGCGCCGGTAAGGAAAGTCATATACTCGTCAAAACAGTTGGTAACCGTAACGGTAAATGTCCGCGACCTCACAGCCTGGCCTTCGGATAGCCCTACAAAATAAATATTGTACGTATTGTTTGCACCGTAAATAACGGTATCGTGGTCGGTATTTCTTCTAACGGTTCCCGTACTTGTTTCCACAAACCATGTTCCCGGAATATCGGTGCGGGTATTGTTGAGCACCACGTACTGGTCGCCTTCCACCTTATCGTCGCTATTGGGAATCGGCTGCGTTACCGAGAGTGCAGCGTTCAATTCATCCACGCTGACAGGCGCGCCTTTTTCAGCAAATTCGTCGCGTGCGCTTGTGTCTTCGATGGGGTTGCAAGCAACGCCAAGCAACGCCATGGCTACTATTGAGATTATTATTGTCGGTTTCATATCTTTCTATTTTAAGTATTACATATTATTCCAATCGTTAAACAGGGCTTCGGCGCCCCACCCCGGATTTTGTTCCAGCGTTCCTTTCGAGCGTTCTATTTCCGTTTGCGGGACATACCAGTAGCCCTGTGTTTTTTTCAAACGCGCTTTATAATCGTATTGCACCATCGGAACCACTGTGGCTGCATTCACGAGCGTGAAGCCGTTTTGTTTGTTAAGCGCTTCTCCCGCTTCCTCCAGCGAAGGCCCCGACCAGCGGAGTAAATCAAACCAGCGAAGCGATTCGAAAGCCAGTTCGTAACGGCGTTCGTTTTTAACAGCCGCTAACGAATAGGCCACCGGCGCCAAGTGTGAACGGGCGCGCACGCGGTTTAAACCCTCGGGGGTTTCCCAGAGTTCGGAGTGCATCAGCAACACGTCGGCAAAGCGGATAAGAATCAAATCGGGCACCTGCTGTATAGTTTGCGAGGGAGATGTAACCAAACCGGGGAATAGCTGGTAGCCGAAAGGCACATAATCACTCCCGTTATGGGAGTTGACGGCAATATATTTCTTTTGGTGGTATCCGGTTTGTTCATAATAACGTTTCGATACAGTATAATCCGGTTCATCGGGGCTCAATTTACGGTCGGTAAGGAGTTTTGTCCTGGTATTCGGGTTTATTGCATCGTACGACCAAATAGAACCGGTCAAACGCGGGTCTTCGGTGTAGCTGTCGGTATAGGTTTGCTGCGCCGACCATGTTTTCCAGTCCTCCACAAAGGCGGGAGATACCGGCCCCGCTCCCCAGCCCAGCCCGAAAGGATACCTTTCAGCATACGGGGAATCGTCGTTCGAGGGCGAGAAATAAGTAATGCAGGTATTACTGAACATGGTATTATCCCAGCCGTTGCCTTTCAATTTCGTTTTATTGGCAAAAATAGTTTCAATGGAGTTAAGGCCTTCCCAGTGCAAGTTATTCTTTACGGCATAAGCGTAGGCGTTGGCTCCGCTCTGGTAATTGGTTACGTCGTTGGTATATGCCCAGAGGTTGCGCTGGTCGCTCACGAGGTCGTGCCCCGAGTTGCGCACACAGTCGTCAATCCAGGTTTTTACCTGCTCTTTGTTAATGCCGCCGGGCAGTTCGGTTTTAGCATAGCGCCCCGTGTAGAACAGGAACACGCGCGCCATCATTGCTTCCGCCGCATATTTTGTAGCATGGCCGGCCATGGGGTCATTGCCCACATAACTTCGCGGAGGCATCAATTCGATAGCGTTTTTCAAGTCCGAAGCGATTTGCGCATAAATTTCGTCCACCGAAGCGCGCGAAAGTTCCGTCATATCCGTTGCCAAACGCAAGGGCACGCCGCCGAACACCTGTACCAGTTCATTGAAAGCGTATGCACGCAGGAAATATACTTCGCCCAAATAGCGATTTTTTTCTTCCACGCTTGTCCATCCGTCAAATCTTTCAAAAGAAGCCAACGCGGTATTGGCGCGGTAAATAAGTTCATAGTCGCGCGACCATATTCCGGGGTTCCAGTACTCGCCGTCATAAGCGCCCCAGAAGCTGTCAGGATTGATATACATCAAAAAGTTCATAGCGCAATTATTGGAGGCCGACAGGTTGCCGCCAAGCCCTTCGTCGCTTGCCAGCAGCGCAAGGAAAAACTGGGATGACATTTCCGGATCCTGAAAAAGCATTTTTGCGTAAATGCCTGTCAACAGTTCCTCGGCCTCCTGCATCGTTGACGGATAATTTTCGTTGGATTTAGTCGTCAATGTTTTCGTATCCAAAAAACTTTCGCAGTTGGTGAAGAATACGATTGTAATAAGTAATATAGCTATTTTTTTCATAATATTTGTTTTAAAATTTAATATTGGTTCCTATCATAAAAGTCCGCGCGCTTGGATAAAATCCGAGGTCGATACCTTTGGTCCACGTATCGCCGGCGCTGTAGCCGATTTCGGGATCCATGCCCGAATAGCCGGTAAAGGTAAAGAGATTTTGCGCCATCACGTATATTTTCAACTGTTGAATGGGGAGCTTCGGGAACAGTTGTTTCAAATCGTAACCTAAAGACACATTTTTTATCTTCAGGTAGTCGGCGTCTTCAATATAAATATCGGACACATAGCTGTAATTAGTGCTCGAAGAATTGGCCAGCTTCGGGAAACGGTCGGAGGTGCCTTCGCCGTGCCAGCGTTCAAAAATATCGGTCGTATAATTGTGCTGGGGCGAAACCACAAAATCACGGTAGCACTTCATTATTTGATGCCCGAAAGCGCCGTAGGTGGAAACAGCCAGGTCGAAACCCTTATAACTAATATTAAACGAGAACCCGAGCGTAAAGTCGGGATGCGGATTCCCGATCATTGTTTTATCCTTTTCGTCAATCACGCCATCCGGGTGTTCATCTACCCAAATCAAATCGCCCGGTTCCGGATTGCCTAATTTCGCCCCCGGATAATCATAAATTTGTTGTTGATTTTGAAAAACGCCTGCGGTCTTATACCCATAGAAGAACCCCATGGGTTTCCCTTCTTCTATACGGTATGTTTCGGGAGCCGTTCCCCAAAGAACGCCGGATCTTCCATGCAATATACCGTCTTCACTGGCCACTTTGGTAACTTTATTACTGTTGAATCCCAACGACAGGTTTACGCCGTAGCGCAATCCGCCGCCGGCGTTGTCGTCCCACCGGATAATCGTTTCAAAACCGGTATTTCGTGTATTGCCGCCATTGATATAAGCAGCCGCAGCGCCCCAATAAAGAGGAATCTGCGGCGTTACCAGCCAGTCTTTTGTAGTACGCCGGTAAACATCCAGCTCAAGCCCCAGGCGGTTATCCAGGAAACGGGCGTCAATGCCGGCGTTAATCATTTCCTGTGTCTCCCATTTCAAATCCGGATTGGTAAGACGCATTGGATAGGCCGCAGCAGCCGGGTCTTCCATCGAATTACCGAAAGGATAACCAAATGTTCCGCTCGTTGTTATCAATGCCAGATGCTGGTTCCCCGATACATTACAGTTACCGTTTTGCCCGAAGGAAAAGCGGATTTTTAAAAAATTGAATGCGGCGCTGTTTTCGTTCCAGAAATCCTCGTTACTGATCACCCAGCCGGCGGAAATAGACGGGAAATACCCCCAACGGTTGCCGCGGGCAAAAACAGACGAGCCGTCCGCGCGCATAATCAGGGTTGCCAGGTATTTTTCCCTGTAGTTATAACTAATACGGCCGAAGAAAGACGCCAATGCGCTTTGCCCGTACGGCGAGCCGGTGAGTGACTGTACGGTTGTCAATCCCGGGACATTCGACAAATAGGCATGTTCAAAATCGGTAAAGGAAGACTCGGCATTCGCGCCGCTGATACTTTCGCCATAGCCCGATTTCGACATGCTTTGCCCGATGAGAACATCAAAATTATGGGCTTCGTTCAGGCTGAAAACATAACTCAATGTATTTTCCAGCGACCATGCGTGCCCTGAACTTGCCGATTGCGTAACACGGTCGGTAGCGCCTATAACAATGGATGACAACGGTTCGTATGCCGGCGTATAGGAGCGGTACGAAGAAGCGCCGAAATTATAACCGAATAGCGAACGGAATTTCAAATTCTTCACAGGTTGCAGCTCCGCATAAGCCGATGCCTGCAATCCGTACGATTTACTGACATTCTGGTTCCCGGTATAATTCATATAGGCAATCGGGTTTTTATTAGCGCCGTTGGAAACATCCCATGAATAACCGTCGGCCACCTGGTCGGCAAGCGCATAATAGCCGCCCGCTGCATTATAAGGGCGCATAAGCGGACTCATCACAAGCATATTGTGAACGGAGTTCCAGTAAATATCGTCGCGGGGGACTTGTCCGTTCATCTGGGAAAAACTATAATTCAACGTTTGCCCTACCTTCAACAGGTCAAAACCGCCGTATTTAAGAACAATCTGTTCCGTATTCAAGCGGGCGTTTACTTTTTGCAGGTGAGGTATGGCGGCCGGAACGCCCATCGTAGCTTCCTGCGTCAGATAGGTTGCCCCCATAGCTGTTTTTGTACGTTCCGTTCCGCTGGTAATACTCAGAGAATGGCTTTGCGTAACGGCGTCCCTGTTTAAAATTTCCTTCAACCAGTTCGTACCTTCCCACGCGCCGCTTCTAATATCATTCAAATCGCCCGCAGGAAGAAAGAGCGCCCAATTCCATGGATCCAACCCGTTTATCACCTGCGCCTCATCTTGCATAGCCATATATTCCTGCGCATGGAGGATGGTGGGGATTTTGTAAAGATTTTGTACGCCATAGTAACCATCGTAAGCCACCTCAAATTTCCCCGGCTGGCCTTTCTTCGTTGTAACGAGAATAACGCCATTGGCCGCACGCGCGCCGTAAATAGCAGCCGTGGCAGCGTCTTTCAACACATCAATACTCTCAATATCGTTAGGGCTAAGCCCGTCAATACCGGCCGCCACGCCATCCACAATATACAGAGGCGTGTTAGAGCCATTGGTCCCCAACCCGCGAATATTTACTTTAAAACCATCGCCGACAAACCCGCTCACTTGCGTAATCTCCACACCTGGCGCCTGGCTTTGCAGGGCGCCCAACACATTAGGCGTATTCATCCTCGCAATATCGGCGCCTTTCACCTGTATCGTCGCGCCGGTTACCAGTTTCTTTTTCTGCATCCCATAGCCCACTATCACCACTTCGTCCAGCACCTGGTCTTCTTCCTGCAATACAATCCGTGCGGAATTGGCTGCGCCCACCACATACGATTGCGTTTTATACCCCAAAAAAGAAACGTTTAAATTCGCACCCTCCCATACGGTAATAGAAAAGTTCCCCTCCGCATCCGTTATCACGGCATTGGAGGTTCCTTTTTCGGCAACGGAAGCGCCGGCAATGGTTTCTCCTTTGGTATCAACTACCGTTCCGGCCAGGGTTTTTGCCTCTTGCGCATTCACCGGCGAAATGCTGCACATCCCCCACAGGCATACGCCTGCGACAAGGCAAGTTCTACGAAAGAACCTGCTGCTTGATTTTTTCAGTTTTTTAAATTTCATAGATAATTAAATTTAGTTAGTTATTAGTCATTAGTCGTGAGTTTAAGGTTTAAAGTTTAAGGTTGGCTCCGTCATTGCGAGCGAAGCGAAGCAATCCGGTGGAAAACGGAACGAAGTACATCTTCTGGTCTTGTTTAACCATAACTTTTTGTTTTTGGGGTTATTATTATTGTTAATTTAGGTGTTCCCTGCTGCTTTTGCTGTAGACAACATTTACATTGTTGTCTACAACATTTACATTGTTGTCGACAACATTTGCATTGTTGTCTACAACATTTACATTTCTGTCTACAACATTTACATTGTTGTAGACAACATTTGCATTGTTGTCTACAACATTTACATTGTTGTCGACAACATTTGCATTTCTGTCGACAACATTTGCATTGTTGTCTACAACATTTGCATTGTTGTCGACAACATTTGCATTTCTGTCGACAATATTTTCGCTTCTGCCGACCGCATTTTCGTTTCTGACGAAAATATTTCCATTTTCGTTAACGAAATTTTGATTATTGTATCTTATTTTTACTTTAAAATTCATTTTTATCAACAATTTTTTGTTAATTGGGCTGAATTGACATACTCAGTCAAAAAGGGGTATTACAACACAAGAAGATATAGAGGCAGGGTATGAATCGGGGCATGAAAACAGCAAAAAAGAACGGTTTTTATAACTAATAAACGCCTACTCCCAAATCGCTTACAGCAAAAATACCGCGGCATGAAAAACGGCATGAAAAAAATTGTTTCGCAAAAAAAATTTTTGGATGAAAAATTATTATACTGGATTACAGTGAACTGTTATTTTTTTTAAAATTTTCGGTTAAAATCCTTTGTCGTTTTATTTTTATTTTCTACATTTGTGGCGTCAATTTAGAAAGGGTTGACTGTTAGTAGCAAATAAAAAGGTTTAATTTCGATTATGAAAAAATTATTAAAAAACAGCGGAGAGAACCGCAACGGGTTACCGGTTTTTGTTAATAATTTACGCGGGTTTTCAACAATCGCCGCTTTTTTATGCGTTTTCCCTCTTTTTGACTGAGTATGTCAATTCGGTCGATTATTTTTTTTGTGATTTATCAACAATGAATGAACAGAGGAAGCCTTCTTAATGGAGAAGGTCTTTTGAAGTAGGAAGTATGAAGTATGAAGTATGAAGTATGATGTATGATGTATGATGTATGATGTATGATGTATGATGTATGATGTATGATGTATGATGTATGTTTTGGCGCCAGCTACTTCATACTTCATACATCATACTTCATACTTCACCCTTAGTTTTTAACTTTTTTTTGTAGCTTTGTATCGTTATGGAATGCTTAAAAATAATTGGTATGAAATCTTTAAAAACAATGGCGCTGATTTTTATAACGGCGTTAACAGGTATGTCTTGTAGCCGGCAACAACAAGGCGAAGCAAGCAATCCGGCGCTGGAAACCATTCTTAACCGGAAAAGCGTGCGTGATTATTCGGCGAAGGAAATTCCGGAGGAGGCGATGAATAATCTTTTGAAAGCCGCTATGGCTGCGCCTTCGTCGCGCGACCGCCGCCCGTGGGAATTGCTGGTTATTTCCGACAAGGCGCTTCTACAGGAACTGGGGGGCAAACTGCGCAGCGCGTCCATGCTGCAAAATGCCGACAAGGCGATTATTGTTTGCGGCGATACGGCGCTTTCGGATAATTGCTGGTTTTTGGATTGTTCTGCCGTTACGCAAAATATCTTATTAGCGGCGGAATCTATGGGTATCGGCGCGGTGTGGACGGCTGTTTATCCCTACGACGACCGTGCGGCTATTGTAAGCGAGCAATTCCAACTGCCCGGAAATATTAAGGTTTTGGCGGTTATTCCGCTGGGTTACCCGGTGGGGAAGAACACGCCGAAAAATAAATTCGACGCCGCAAGAATACACTATAATAAATGGTAATGGTATGCTGGTTACGGAACAGGAAAGCCGCCGCGCGGCCATAGTTGCCGCGGCGCAACAAATGTTGGCGGCCGCCCGCACGGCGCCAAAAGGCAAGGGGCGCGATACTTTGGCGCTGGCCGCTGCTTATGACGGAACGCTCGCGGCTATTGCCGATAAGATGGAGGAAATGGGAAAAGATTTAGACATTCCTTTCTTCTTTCGCGATGCTAAGAACATACGGCAATCACAGGCTGTAGTGTTGATAGGAACCGCTGTCGAGCCGCTTGGGCTAAAGCATTGCGGATTTTGCGGGATGGGAAACTGTGAGAACAAAAATACACAATCCGGCGTGCCGTGCGCTATCAACACCGTTGATTTAGGCATTGCCATAGGGTCGGCAGTGGCGGTAGCCGCGCGGTTTTGCGTGGATACGCGCATCATGTTCAGCGCCGGCAAGGCGGCGGTGGAACTGGGGTTGCTGGGCAACGGCGTAAAAATTGCCTTCGCTATCCCGGTAAGCTGCAGCAGCAAAAATCCGTATTTTGACCGGTAAGATGCAGGAAATTTTCAAAAACGCAGGTGTTTCACGGAGGAGCCGTTGCGTTGAATGAGTTTTAACGCATCAATGCCGTTCCGCACATGCTCGGTAACAAATTCATTCGTTACTTTTATATCGCTTTCGGCGGTTTTAATTCCTTCGGCAATGATGGGTTTGTCTGAGGCCAGCAACAATGCGCCGGCGCTTATTTCATTGGCAAAGCCGACGGAAAACAATGTGGCGGTTTCCATATCAACAGCCAGGCAACGCATTTGCTGCAGCCGTTCTTTAAAGGTTTCATCGTGTTCCCATATACGGCGGTTGGTGGTATATACGGTGCCTGTCCAATAGTCGTGTCCGGCGTCGCGCACGGTAGTAGAAACGGCGCGTTGCAAACTGAATGCCGGCAATGCCGGGACTTCTATCGGGAAATAGTCGTTGGAGGTGCCGTCGCCGCGAATGGCGGCAATGGGCAGGATATAGTCGCCGATTTTATTGCGTTCCTTGAGTACGCCGCATTTGCCAAGAAACAGCACCGCTTTGGGTTTTACGACCGGCAGCAAATCCATAATAATGGCGGCATTCGGGCTCCCCATCCCAAAATTTATCATCGTTATCCCGCCGGAGGTAGCGCAAGGCATGTTCGCGCTGGCGTCTGTTATGGACGCGCCGGTATATTCGCAAAATAGTTCCAAATAATTCTTGAAATTCGTCAATAAGATAAATTCCCCGAAATTTTCCAGCCGCTCATGTGTATAACGCGGCAACCAGTTTTCTATAATATCCTGTTTTGTTTTCATTGTAATTATTCATTAGGGGGTGTTATAATAGCTTCCTGTTTACTCAACTGTTCAAATTCCGCCATGCACCGGGCATTGGCTTTCATCAGTTCGTTTACGTTTTGCTCAATGGCATGCAACGCTTTTTGGCAATAATTTAAACGTTCCGTAGCGGCTTTTACTTTTTCGGACAATTCATCCATATTCAACTCGTCATTTTCCATAGCGTCTATGATGCGCGCCAAGTCTTCTACCGCTTCCAGGTAAGTAAGTTCCCTGCCTTCCGGCGAAACGGGTTTGGGTGTTTTTTTATCTTTCATAATGCATTTATTTTATTGTTCAAGTTTTCCCGGGTTGTACTTTTGCACGCAGGCGGCCTTTGTAGAGGGTTATTTTCAACTCGTCATTCTCGTGGACGGTGGCCGCGTCGCGGACGGTCTTGCCGTTTAGCGAAACAATGGAGTAACCGCGCGCCAAAATTGTTTGGGGATTATTGTACTGGATAGTGCGCGCCGCGAGTTCCAAATAATTACGTTCTTTTTGGAAATACAACTTCACGGCCGTATCCCGCCGGCTTGCCAGTACGGTTAAAGCGTTTTCCGACATTTGTATTTTTTGCCGCACCATATTCCTTAACGCCTGTTCCCATTGCTGCAATTGCGCATCCTGTTCCGCAAAACATTCAATCAGGAAACCGGCAACGGCAGTGGGCGTTTTGAGCGGCTGGCGCGCTACCAAATCCACCACGCTTTCGTCTTTGTCGTGCCCGATGCCGGTGAGTACGGGCAACGGAAATTGCGCCACATGCAACGCCAACTCGTAATCGTCGAAGCACGACAGGTCAGTGGCAGAGCCGCCGCCGCGAATAATGGCCACCGCATCGAACGCCCCGCACTGTTCATTGACCAGCGCAAGGCTTTGAATAATGCTTTGCACAGCGCCTGCGCCCTGCATAAGCGAAGGGAATAATTGCGTATGAAAAGCGTAGCCATATTTATTGTGATGTAACTGATCCATGAAGTCCTGATAGCCCGCCGCCTGTTCCGACGAAATAACCGCAAGGCGTTGCGGCAAGAGTGGAAACGGAAGCTCGCGGTTCATGTCGAACACACCGTCGGATTGCAGGCGGGAAATGGTTCGGCGCCGCTGCATTTCCAGTTCGCCCACCGTATACACAGGGTCGATGTCGGTGATGGATAAACTCAGCCCATACACCGGATGGTATTGCACGGCGGCTTTTACCAACACGCGCATGCCGGCGCTCAGCGGGCGGCCGGTGGAAGTTTCAAAAAAAGGTTTTAACAACCGGTAACTGTATACCCAAATGGCGGCGCTGGCTCTTGCTTTCAACGCTTCGTCGTCTTTTTCGACCAGCTCCAGATAGCAATGCCCGGAGGCGTTTGTTTTTATTTCGTTTATTTCCGCCGTAATCCAATAATTATCCGGCAACGTTTCTTCCAGCGTTTGTTTGATGCGTTGCTGCATCTCGGATAATGTGAGGGCATCGTTCACGAACTTGCGGCTTTTAGGAATGGTAGCATTTAATACATACGTTATACGGAAAACAAAGTTATGCATTTTTTTTGTATTTTTGTAACAAATCTTGCATACCATGATTATTAAAAGCGCTGAATTTATTGTCAGCAGCCGGTTGGTAGAACAATGCCCCGCATCGCAAATTCCCGAATACGCTTTTATCGGACGGTCGAACGTAGGCAAATCGTCGTTGATAAATTGCCTGGCCGGCAGAAAGAACTTAGCGCATACGTCGGCCACGCCGGGAAAAACGCAACTGATAAATCACTTTCTCATCAATAACCAATGGCACCTGGTTGATTTGCCGGGCTACGGCTATGCGCGGTCTTCGAAAACAAACCGCGCGCAGTTTGCCGGCAGTATCACGCAATACATTCTGCATCGCGAGGCATTGACGCTGCTTTTTGTGTTGCTCGACAGCCGCCTTGCGCCACAGCGGATAGACCTTGATTTTATTACCCGTTTGGGGGAATCGGCTATCCCGTTTGCGCTTGTTTTCACGAAAGCCGATAAATTAAAACAGCGCGAACTGAACAAGAATATCGCGCAGTATAAAAAAACGCTGCTGGCGGAATGGGAAACGCTGCCGCGCATTTTCATTACGTCTGCCGAAACGGGAATGGGGCGCGAAGAGATATTGAAATATATTGAAGAAGTAACCCATTCCCTCTCCTGACCCCACAAGGCAACGAACATGAACAACGAACAACTACCTTCCTTGTCGACTGCTTCTGTATGGACGCCGGGACAAGTTAATTTTGCCGACGTCATCGTGCCGCTTGCGCTGAACAAACTGCTCACCTATTCCATTCCTGCAAGGCTGGGAAACATGGTAGCCGCAGGCAAGCGGGTAACCGTGCCGGTCGGGAGAAAGAGCTATACCGGTTTAATCCGCCGCATCCACCTCCACCCGCCGGAAGGCTATGCGGTAAAAGACCTGCTGGCCGTGCTGGACGACCGCCCGACGGTGTCGGAAAAACAATTGCAACACTGGGAACAACTGTCCGCTTATTACCTGTGCGGCATGGGCGAAGTGATGAAAGCCGCATTGCCCAACGGCTTGCGAACGGTTTTCCGGCCGCTTACCGAAACGTATGTACGTTTGCATCCCTCCGTTTCATCCGAAGAAAAACTGCACGGCTGCCTGAATACCTTGATGCGGGCGGAAAAGCAAGAGGCGTTGCTGTTGTCGTACCTTTCGTTTGCCGAAGCGGTAGATTTTGCGCAACCGCATGAAGTACCCAAAAAGCAGCTACTGCAAGGGGCGCAGGCAACCGCTGCCCTGACGGCGTGCGTGAAGAAAAATATTTTGGAACAGGTTACGCGCGAAACCGGCCGGCTGGATTTGTCGGCCACCGTCACCAAAGCCGCGCCGGCGCTGTCGGCAGCGCAACAGCAGGCACGCGACGAAATCAACGCGCTGTTCCGGCAAAAGAACGTAGTCCTCCTGCACGGCGTTCCGGCGTCGGGGAAGACGGAGATATATATCGACCTGATGGCCGAACAGCTCCACAACGGGCGGCAGGTATTGTACCTGTTGCCGGAAATTGCGCTCACCACGCAGATTATCGAACGCCTGCAAAGCGTTTTCGGACACATCGTCGGCGTGTACCATTCCAAATACAACGACAACGAGCGCGCGGAGATTTACCACGCCGTACCCTCTCCCTATCAAATCATACTTGGGGTGCGCTCGTCGCTGTTCCTGCCGTTCGACAACCTGGGGCTGATTATCGTGGACGAAGAACATGAAACCAGCTACAAACAATACGACCCCGCACCGCGCTACCACGCGCGCGACGCCGCTATTATGCTGGCGCAGCTGCACCGCGCCTCCGTATTGCTCGGCACGGCCACGCCGTCCATAGAGAGTTACTACAACGCCCGCGCCGGAAAATACGGGCTGGTAACCCTCGCCGAACGTTACCACCGCGTGCTGCCGCCGGTAATTGACGTCGTAAATGTCGCGCGGGAACGGAAACGGAGGAAAATGTCCGGCCTGTTTTCGCAACCTTTGCTGGATGCAATAGCCGAAACGCTGGACAAAAACGAACAGGTAATTCTATTCCAAAACCGGCGCGGCTATTCGCCCTTTGTGCAGTGCGCCGAATGCGGGTACATTCCCCATTGCCGCCGGTGCAACGTGAGCCTGACTTACCACAAACAGGGAAATGCGTTGCTGTGCCACTACTGCGGCGCGTCGCAACCGCTGTTGACCCTGTGTCCCGAATGCAAAAGCGCGAACATCCAAACCAAAGGCTTCGGCACGGAAAAGGCGGAAGACGAACTGCAACTCTTCTTCCCGCAGGCGCGGATTGCCCGGCTGGACTTGGACGCCGCACGCGCAAAACACGCTTACAGCCGTATTCTCGGCGGATTTGCGCAACGCCGGATTGATATTTTAGTCGGCACGCAAATGGTTGCCAAAGGGCTGGATTTCGAGCATGTGAGCTTGGTAGGCATCCTCTACGCCGACACCCTGCTTAATTTCCCAGACTTCCGCGCGCACGAACGCAGTTTCCAGCTGATGACGCAAGTGAGCGGGCGCGCAGGACGCAAAGACAAACAGGGCAGGGTGATTATCCAAACCTCGCAACCCTCCCACCCGGTAATTTACCTCGTGCAGGAGGCCGATTACTACAACCTCTTTAACCTGCAACTGCACGAGCGCAGGGAATTTCATTTCCCCCCCTATTCGCGCCTGATAAGCCTCACCCTCCGCCACCGGCAGGCGGAAACGCTACAACAGGCGGCGGAAACACTGCGCAGCCTGCTGGCGCCGGCGCTGCAACAGCGGCTCACCGGGCCGTTCCAGCCGGCGGTAAACCGCATACAAAACCGCTACCTCACCTGCTTCTGGATTCGCCTGGAACGCGACGCCAACGCCCGCGCATTAAAACATTTCCTGGCCGAACAACTGGCGGCATTGCCTCCACAGCACAGGCTCTCCGGCGTGGAAATAACCATAGACGTAGACCCAATGTAAATGGAGAATGGAGAATGGAGAGTGGAGAGTGGAGAATGGAGAATGGAGAGTGGAGAATGGAGAGTGGAGAATAGAGAATGTCTTTTGAGGCGCCAGCCACCTCCTGCCTCCTACTTCATACATAAAGCAAAGCCGCCCGTTTCCCCCGGGCGGCTATTTTTCACTTTTAGTTTTTAACTACTCCGGCGCCAG
>JAITSM010000016.1 GCA_031287815.1 Prevotellaceae bacterium | reverse complement strand
TGCGATTGCTTCGTTACTGCATCCGTGATTACTACCGGAACATTTGCCAACGGCTTGTTGTTCGAATCTACTATGCGGCCTTCTACCGCTGCTGTTGCAACCTTCAGTGCAATTACGGGAGGCAATGATTTATCTGCTCCTACTTCAGCCACAAACGGCTCGTATTTCGAATCGCTTATCGCTACCGTGTAAGCGTTACCCGCAGGAATAGCCGTCTTGAAGTTGCCCTGCGCATCCGTCGTTACCTTCTGCGATTGCTTCGTTACTGCATCTGTGATTACTACCGGAACATTTGCCAGCGGCTTGTTGTTTGCATCTACTATGCGACCTTCTACCGTTGCTGTCTTGGGCACTTCCGCTATCGCTGTGGCCGCTTTTAACGCAATCACAGAAGGTAATTTTTCGTCTACGCCTACTTGCGCTACGTACGGCTCATATTTTGAATTTTCAACAGTAACCGTATAGGGCGTATTCGCAGGAATAATAGCTTTGAAATAGCCGTTTGCATCGGTTTTTACTTGTTGTGTTTTCTTGGTTTCCTCATCGGTAACCAAAACAATAGCATTGGCTACCGGTTTATTGTTTGCGTTTACATCCACCAGCCGTCCGTTCACAGTAGTAACTAAGGCTGTCGCTGTTTCCGGCTTCAACGTAATAACCGAAGCTAACTTTTGGTTTGGCGACACTTTCGTGATGGACGGTTGATAACCTTCTTCTTCTACGGATAACGTATAAGGATGCGTAGACGGGATTTTTGCTGTGAAATATCCGTCAACGCCGGTTGTTACGTCTTGTGATTGTTGTGTTATATCATCCGTTATCTTCACTATGGCATCAGCCACCGGGCGGTTATCGACATCCAAAATACGCCCTTCCGCCGTTACTAAATTAGGTTGTAACGACACAATGGGCGCTGTTGTTTCCGGAGTAAGCCCTTCTTCACCGGCAATAGCCGTTGTCGCACCATCTGTTGCCAGCGGCGACAACTTAATATATTTAGAAACTCTCTGCCCGCGGCCGTCTGCAATAGGCATTTGTTCGGCATAAGGAGCATAGCCCGATTGGTTCACCTGTACTTCATAGGCTACACCGGCCGTCAGCGTTGTTTGGAACATGCCGGTTTCGTCCGTAGTGATAATTTCTTCTTCGTTGGTGTGAGCGTCCTTTATAACAACAGAAACGTTTTTCAGCGGTTTGTAAGTAATTTCATCCGTAACAAAACCACGAAGAGCCGCCGGGTATTGTACTTTGGGCTCGGATATGGATTCTGCAGGTTGTTGTTTGCCGTCGGCAGTAATTGCCGGCGGGACGGTTGCCGGCGGAACATAGCCCGGCATAAGGGTAACAACGTACAAGTCGTGTCCGCCATAGCCGCCGCTGCGATCAGAGGAAATATATAATTTATTTCCATCTTCGGAAATACCGTACACAATGTCGTCGCCGGTGGTGTTCACCGGATAGCCCATATTTTCAGGCCTGCTCCACTGCGTTCCGTCAAATACCGATTTGTATATATCAAAACCGCCTATGGTCTGGTAGCCTCTGGAACTGAAATAAAGAATTTTTTCGTTCGGGTGCAGCACCACGCCGAATTCATCCGATGAGGAATTAAGTTTTAACCCCAATGATCTCGGGCGCACCACCCATTGGCCTCTCGGATTACGCCTTGTTTCAAAAATAGCAGAGCCATTGCCGGAGGCATCGTACACATTACGGCTGCTGGTCATATAGCCGCTCGTGCCACTGGTTGTAATGCTCACCACTGTTTCATATAAGTAATTTTTTTCACCAAATGGATAATCTACATAAAACAAACGCGACACTAACGGATTACGGTTAGCGTCCACCAATGTTATCGGCTTGAAAAATTCCCTGATGGCTAAATTAAATTTTTGCCCGGTAGGAACCGCTTGCGCCCAATTTTTCCCTTGGTTGAATGTTACATACAAATCATTTCCGCCATTGACGTAACGCTGGAAGACAATAGCTTTGTCTTTGTCGGCAACAATCGGCAAATATTCAGGATAGGGTGTATTCACAGCTTTCCCCATATTTTCTACCAATATATCCAACGGCGCGTTAATCATATTTTTTGCATACCTGGCTTGATTGGCAAGCAACCTCAATCTGTCTATATCATCCAGGTTTTTTGTCTTGCTTATGGCTGTTTCATAAGAATTGATAGCCGCATTAAAATCGCCTTTCATATGATTGGCTTGCCCAAGTAAGTAGTCAATATTACTAACATCCCTCGTGCTAAGCTTGCCGGCTTTCTGCAAAAAGGGAATCGCATCCTCTACCAAATTAAGGTAAAAATAACATTTCCCAATATCGTAATTCAGCCTTGCATTGTCTGGGTTATATGCGTTTGCCTTCAACAAAAATTCCAAAGCGCTACGTATTTTCTCTTGGGCAATCGTATTATACCGGACATCGCTAACACGATTTTTCAACATTTTCTCGCCTTGCTTTAACAAGTTGTCAGCTTCGTGAAGGTATGATTTGGCTTGCGCCAATACCTGTTCTTGCCCGACAAAATTTTCCGGCGAAAAAGTTACATTACGGTCTTGGGCTATCAGCGTTGCACACGTAAACACAAAAAGTAACAAAAACAAAAAGGCTTTTTTCATAAAAATAATTTTAAAATATACATAACACCGTGCAAAGATATATAATTTTTTTATAAAATGAAAAAAACCTGCATTTTATTTAACAGATTTTAACAAACCTAATGCAGTGTTTATTCTTTCATTGAATTTTTCTTTTCCTAACAGGGCGATAATATCAAACAATCTGGGCCCTTTGGATGCGCCGACTATACACAACCGCAAGGCGTTCATAACCGCCCCTAGTCCCAAATTATTGGATAAAATCCATTCATGTACCGCCGTTTCCAATTTCTCTTTGGTAAAAGGCGAGGTCTTATCAATCAAGCCGGCTACCTGGCGGATAATATCCGGCGTTTCGGGTTTCCAATATTTTTGTACCACTTTTTCATCAAAATTTTCCGGCGCTACAAAAAAGTAGGAAGATAAATCCCAAAAATCTTCCACGAATGTAGCGCGTTCTTTGACCAATCCGCACACGGCAGCCACGTATGCATTGCTTGCCGTTATGCCCTTTGCTTTTAAAATAGTTTGGTACGATTGCGCCAATGCGGTATCCGGCATGGTTTTCAAATATTGTTGATTAAACCATTTTGCCTTTTCGGGATTGAATCGTGCGCCGGATTTAATCACGCGTTCCAATCGGAAGCATTTTATCAATTCTTCTATAGTAAAAATTTCCTGTTCCGTACCGGGATTCCAGCCCAACAATGCCAACATGTTCACAAAAGCCTGTGAAAAATATCCGTCTTCGCGGTAGCCGCGCGATATTTCGCCGTCAGGCGCAACCCAACGCAAAGGGAACACCGGAAACCCCAAACGGTCGCCGTCGCGTTTACTTAACTTTCCTTTGCCGTCGGGTTTGAGCAATAGCGGCAAGTGGGCAAAAGCCGGCTGTGAATCGCTCCAGCCGAAAGCCTCGTAAAGCAAGTAATGCAGCGGCAAGGAAGGTAACCATTCTTCGCCGCGAATCACATGCGAAATTTCCATTAAGTGGTCATCCACAATGTTGGCTAAATGGTAGGTCGGCAATTCGTCTATCCGTTTCCACAATACTTTATCATCGAGGGTCTGGGTATTTACCGTTACCTCACCGCGAATTAAATCAAGCATGTGTACTTCGCGGTTTTCAGGCATTTTGAAACGAATCACCCAATGGTTGTCCGACAGCAAACGCTGTTGCACCGCATCATCAGGCATATTCAGCGATGTTTGTAAATGGTTGCGCACGCTGTAATTGTAAATGAATTGCTGTCCTCCGGCTTCGGCGGTTTTGCGCAATTGGGCTAATTCATCAGCCGTGTCGAAGGCATAGTAAGCATAACCGTTTGCTATTAATTGTTCCGCATATTGCCGGTACAGCGGTTTTCGTTGCGACTGGCGGTAAGGCGCATGCGGATTTTGCGCATCGGCGGTTTCGGCGATTTTTCCACCGGCCGCCAGCCCTTCGTTGGGCGCAATGCCGCACCATTGCAACGCTTCTATAATATACGCTTCGGCGCCGGGTACAAAGCGTTCTGCATCGGTATCCTCAATACGCAAAATAAAATCGCCGCCGTGTTGACGGGCAAAAAGATAATTGAACAATGCCGTACGCACCCCTCCTATATGCAACGGCCCCGTGGGGCTCGGTGCAAAACGCACACGGACTTTTCCAGCTGGCAGTGGGCAGTTTCCAGTCGGTAGAGAGTTATTTGAGGATAAATAAGACATACTTTATTTATAGCTTAATTTTTTATATTACCGCACCTCTATCCCTTGCAATGCCTTGCTTAATGCCGCCTTGTCCACTTCAAAATAATGGTAAGGATAAAGTATTTTCGGACGAATTTGTTTTGCCGCTTCAATAAATTGTGCGTCGCTCATGGTATAGGGTAAATTCTTCGGGAGGAAAGCTATATCAGGCGATACAATGGCTTTCATTTCGGGAATCAGCTCCGTGTCGCCGGCAATGTAGATACGAAATCCGCCGATGTTTAAGATATATCCGTTGCCGCTGCCTTTCGGATGAAAAGGTGCGCCGTCCGGGCGTTTCTGTACAATATTGTATGCCGGCACAGCCGTAATTTCAATGGTACTCCATGTGGTTTTATCACCGTTTTTCAATACATCTACGCCGTTTAATTCCGTTGCTACAAGCGGCGTACCAATTATTTTTGTTTTTGAAGTAACAATTTTTTCCAGTTCTGTTTTATCCAAATGGTCGTAATGTTCGTGGGTAATCAATACCAAATCAGCTTTCGGGAAGCCGCTGAAATCGGCGGTTTCGCCATAGGGGTCGGTATAAATATTTTGTCCGTTCAGTTGCAAAAGCAACGAAGCATGTCCAATATGCGTAACCAGCAATGCTCCTTGCGGCGAGGCATAGCGATCGGAAGATGGAAGTTGTGCCATAGCGGTAAAAGTTGTTAAGGTGAGAAATAAAAGGGCGTACAGGTATTTCATTATTCCATTATTTTTTTACAAAAATAATTAAAAATACGCATATTTGAAACCCTGCACTATTTCTATGTTACCCTAATTACTTTTTCGCATAGCCATCGTTGCAACCAATATTTATGCCTTGGCTTACTCAATCATTTGTAGTCATAATTTAGCGAACACAACGAACACCTAAATCTAATGTTTCTTTTTGCGGTATTGAATAACTTTTATTGCCCAGGCATGTAGAAGCTAAACAACCACAAGTATTAGCAACAAATTTCCATGTTTTAGCACAATTATTGTTCGCACATTGAACATCTACTCCTGTACAACCTGATTCTGAAGACCAATATCCATAATTCAAAGGCGGATATTTTAGGTTTAGCTGATTATGCACTGGTTGCATACATTTTAATTCGGCTATTGTAGGCCATCGCCACCCGGAAGGGCATAATGAATTCGGATTCCATGTTTTGGTTAGTCCTGCATCATTTAGTTTGATTTCTAATACGCCGTCCGTCACTGCCGCACAAGACAACACCGTAGCTTCATCCGCTACTAAATCCCGGCAATAACTACCAACAGCAGTTAGTCCCGGCGCACAAGGACAAGCGTTATGAACAACATCTCGTCCAATACCGCCGGGACAACTAGTGGCATCGGTTAGTGAGTTTATACAGGTACCGACATATTGATTGCCATTTTGTATAGTGCCATTGCCGGTTACAGTAAACGGTGGAGTGCCTTTCAGCGTATAAGTTCCACCACTATACGACGTGGCATTAGGTGGACAATCGCTTGCATAGGCACACCAATTAAATTTGGTGTTTGCAGGAATGTTGGATAATGATACGGTAACCGTTTCGCTATAACTGCCAGTAACACCATTCAGCCAAAAACCCTTGTCATTTCCGGTTTCCCTCGTCGGTGTCCCGGAAGTAGCCGTCGGCGTTCCCGATATTAACGCACGTGTCCATGTATTGCCGGAAGTAGTGTTGTCAACATTTACTTTTAGAAAATCAATCCATACCCAAATTTTAGCATGGTGCGATTGTCCGTCTACAACAGGAACACTGCTCCATGATACACTAAATTTTACCGTCGGTAAAGCGGTATACGTAGCGCCAAGCATTTGAATGTTTATATGGCTTTGTGCGCTCGCTGCAACGCTTGCAAGCATTGCAAAAAGAAAGAAACTTTTTTTCATAATCTTTTAATTTATGGTTTAATATTTAAAACAACTCTTAACTTTTAGTTTTTAACTTTTTTCGCAGCTTTGGGGTTGTTTACAAACACAAACTTTTATTCTAAAAACAACCCCTTGCTACGATTATTTATTCGTTGCCAATTTCACGATTTCTATTTCTTTTATATTAAAAGTATGAATCGTGAACTTCAATTTATCCAGTTAAGAGGTCTTGAGATACCCGTATAATAATAAAATAAAGTTCACGATTTCTTGTGTACGATATTATTCTCATTATACTAGAAATTCTCAAGTTTCTTAACAGAAGAATAAAATCTTAATTCTTATTTCAACGAACATCTATAATGTTGCAAATGTAAAACTAAATTTTGAAATAGCAAATTATTTTTTCTTACTTTTGCAAAAATTAATTATTCTTATGACACCATTGTATCCTTTGAAATTTAAGCCGCAGGCGAAAGCGACAGTATGGGGCGGCAACAAATTGAAAACTTTATTTAACAAACCTTTTCAGGCAACCGAAAAAATCGGGGAAAGCTGGGAACTGTCCGCCGTACAACGCAACCTGTCCGTAGTAACTAACGGTTTCCTGAAAGGAAATACGATAGAAGAATTGGCGGAAGTGTATTTGGGCGAATTGGTGGGCGAGAAAAATTATGAACGTTTCGGTATCGAATTTCCTATTTTGGTAAAATTGATAGACGCTTCGGAAACGTTGTCGGTGCAGGTGCATCCCGATGATGAAACGGCGCGCATACGGCACAATGCTTACGGGAAAACCGAAATGTGGCACGTGCTGCAAGCCGACAGGGGCGCGGGATTGTACGTTGGATTCAACCGCAACCTGACGGCAACGGAATTTTACGAGCGCATACAAAATAACACATTGCTTGAAACGTTGAACTTTGTAAACGTCCAACCGGGCGATACGTTCTTTATTACGCCGGGCACTATCCACGCCATAGGCAAAGGAATTGTGCTGGCAGAAATACAGCAAACATCCGACATCACGTACCGTATTTACGATTGGGGACGCGAACATAATCCTGCTACAGCCCGCGCTATGCATGTGGAGCAAGCAATCGATATTATTGATTATACAAAAAAGGCAGAGGCAAAAATAGATTACGCAACGTTGCCGAACGAGCCGGTACAATTGGTCGAATCGCCTTATTTTGTAACTAACTTGGTAGAGATTAACCGGCCGTTGGTGCGAAACTTGTCAGACAACGATTCATTTGTCATTTACGTTTGCATAGACGGCGACGCCACTATTCAATATAATCAGCGTTCCGAAACTATAACGAAAGGCGAGACCCTCTTGGTTCCGGCGGCCATAGCCGACTTTACACTGTTGCCTTCGCCGAAAGCGAAATTATTGGAGGCGTACATGTAAAAGAGGTAAAAAAAGAAGCGGATGTAAATTACATCCGCTTCCCCACTTAAAACAAAATTTATGAAAAATTATTTCTTGATTCTAAGATATACTTTTTTCAAAAAGGTTTAAAGCAAAACGCACATTTTTCCCCGTCAATATTTAATTTTTTCATTACTCGCAAGATAAATTTTCAAATAATTTATCAATTTTCCGGCGTTCTTTTTTGGTCGGGCGCCCGGCGCCACGGTCGCGCTGGATACAAACGGTTACATTTTTTTTATCCAGTTTGCTCATTTCTTCTTTGGGCGTTAAATTTTCAGCATACAATGCTACATTCTTTGCCGGCTGCCGGTTTTCAGCCAACTGAATAATTTTATAAGTATAAGTGACCGGCAATTTTCGCACGATAAGCACATCGCCTTCGCGCACTTCCCGCGAGGATTTTGCTTCCATTCCGTTTACTTTGACGCGTCCGGCTTTGCAAGCATTCGCCGCTTCGCTGCGCGTTTTGTACACGCGAATAACCCAAAGATATTTGTCAAGACGAAGCATGGAAAATCAGGAATGAAAAGTTAGGATTGTAGGAGGCTACTATCAACTGTTAAATATATTCATTGTACGTTCGATGCCTGCTGTGCCAAAGGATTTCACCGCATCAATCGCTTTGTCAATAACCGGCGGAAGTGCTTTTTTTTCTTCATCCGTCCATTCGCTAAGCACGAAATCAATTTGCTGCCCGCAGCTGAAATCGTTGCCGATGCCTATTCGCAAACGCGCGTAGTTGGTATGCCCGAGCAGTTCATTGATGCTTTTTAATCCGTTGTGCCCGCCGTCGCTTCCCTGTTTGCGCAAACGCAACGTTCCGAACGGCAACGCCAAATCGTCCACTATAACCAACATATTTTCTATCGCAAAACGTTCCGCCTGCATCCAATAATTGACCGCCTTCCCGCTCAAATTCATGTACGTTGAAGGTTTGAGCAACATAAAACGCCTGGCTTTATATTTTACTTCGGTAATTGCGCCGTAACGAACAGTACTGAATACCGCGCCGGATGCTTTCGCCCACGCATCCACCACATCAAACCCGATATTATGGCGCGTATGGGCGTATTCATGACTAATATTACCTAACCCTACAATGAGAAATGACATGAGAATTATGAATTATGAATTATAAATGATGAATTATGAAAATCGCGCGCCGTAATTTATTCCGGCGTCAGCCGACTCATAATTCATAACGCATAATTCAATTATATAGCAGCCTTATTTTTTCTTTTCTTCGGCAGCAGGCGCAGGAGCGGCAGCAGCGGCTTCAGGAGTAGCGGCAGCGGTCGTTTCCGTTGACGCAGCGACGGCGCGAGTCAATTTCACGGCACAAATAATGGTTGTCTTCGGCGTGATGATATTTACTTTGTCAAACGACAAGTCGCCGGCGGTAATGGTTTTGCCCAGCGCCAGGTTGGTAATGTCAACAGGCAGCGTATCGGGCAAATCATTCGGCAATGCCGACACTTTCACCTTGCGGGTTATGATATGCAATTTACCGCCGGCGCGAACGCCTTCGGAGTTACCGGAAATAGCTACCGGAATATCCATCGCTAACGGCTTGGCCATATCTACTGCATAAAAATCAATATGCAAAATCTTGTCGGTGACTGGATGAAATTGTATCTCACGCATGACCGCCTGGCTTACTTTCCCGTCAATACCAAGGTTTACAAGATATGCATTCGGCGTATACACCAGGTGTTTCAATTCTTTTTCGTCCACCGTGAAATGAATGTTTTCGCTTCCATTACCATAAACGACGCAAGGTACTTGTTCATTACGGCGAAGCGCTTTTACGGCCGATTTCTTCAAATCCTTACGGGCCGTGCCTTTTAAATCGATTGTTTTCATTGTAATTTAAAAATTTTAGTTAAAAAAGTGTTACTCAATTGCGATTACTGCGCAATCCCATGGCACCCATAGCTAAAAAGCAGAGTTATTTTGGGGTCGCAAAAGTACTAAAAAAAATCATTGTACACAATTATTTTTTGTGATCTTAAAAAAAAGAATGTCCTGTTTTAGGATTTTTCGGCACGCTTTTTATATCAAAATTTCAGAAAATATTTTAGAATATTCAGAAAAACAAAAAGCCTTTCTGTTTTCGAAAGGCTTTGATAGCGTTACTTTCCGTTGCTATTCTTTTGGAGCGGGAAACGAGGCTCGAACTCGCGACCCTCAGCTTGGGAAGCTGATGCTCTACCAACTGAGCTATTCCCGCTTAAAACCCTTTTTGTAAAAAGGACTGCAAAGATAAATAAAATTTTGGAAATAGTTACCCTATTCAATGGCATTTCGTATGGGCGTGTGGGTGCGTACACCCTCAAAAACTCCAAAAACTTTTTTGGCGGAGCCTCAGCCGGTAGCGTTGCTTGGCGCGGCAGTGCTTGGTTGTAGATTTTTGATTCTTTCAAAATTTAATTACCTTTGTTTCCCTGAAGAGAATTATGAATTATGAATATTTGGCGTCAGCCACATTAAACAATTAGTCACATTAAACAATTAATCACATTAGCTCTATGATTTACTCTCGTCGTAATTTTTTGAAGACCGGCGCCGCCACGGTTGCCGGATTGGCTTTTTCCAACAGTATACTGGCGGCAGTAGCCGGAAAAAACGCGCCCTCCGGAGCAGCGGAAACGTATACTTCCCTGCGCCTGGAAAGCGGCGCGCGCGCATTTACTTCCAAAGCGGTGGAAGCAACCATCGCCGAAATAAAAGCGAAAATCAATGACCCGAAACTGGCGTGGATGTTTGAAAACTGTTTCCCGAATACGTTGGACACTACCGTTACCCACAAAATAGTGAACGGCGTTCCCGATACTTTTGTTATCACCGGCGACATACACGCCATGTGGCTGCGCGATTCCTCAGCGCAGGTATGGCCTTACCTGCCGCTGGCGGGCAAAGACGATGCGCTGAAAGCAATGATCAACGGACTGATTCGCCGGCAGGCTGCCTGCGTGTGCATCGACCCCTACGCTAACGCCTTTAACGACGGGCCTACCGGCAGTGAATGGGAAAAAGACCTGACCGACATGAAACCCGAACTCCACGAACGTAAATGGGAAATCGATTCGCTGTGCTATACCATACGGCTGGCGTACCATTACTGGAAAACGACCGGCGATGCTTCCGCCTTTGACGCCACCTGGCAAAAGGCGGCACAGCTAATTTACCGGACATTTGTCGAACAACAGCGCAAAACAGACAGGGGGCCATATAATTTCCAACGGCAGACCGAACGCCAGCTCGACACGCTGTCCAACGACGGATGGGGCAACCCGGTGCGCCCGGTGGGGCTGATTGTTTCCTCCTTCCGCCCGTCCGACGACGCTACCACCTTCGGGTTCCTCATTCCCTCCAATCTTTTTGCGGTAGTGTCTTTGCGCCAGCTGGCGGAAATTTATACGTCGGTTATTGGCGACAGCCGCTTTGCCGCCCAGTGCACAACGCTGGCAGCAGAAGTGGAAACGGCCGTAAACAAATACGGCGTAACGGAACGCGCCGGCTACGGGAAAGTCTATGCCTACGAAGTAGACGGCTTTGGCAATTGCCTTTGCATGGACGATGCCAACGTGCCCAGCCTGCTCTCCCTGCCCTATCTTGGCTATTGCGACGCCACCGACGAGCTCTACCAAAATACCCGCCGGTTGATATGGAGTAAAGACAATCCCTATTTCTTCTCCGGCGCAGTGGCGGAAGGCGTCGGCGGGCCGCATATCGGCTACGATTACATCTGGCCGATGAGTATCGCCATGCGCGCCCTCACCAGTACCGACGAAGAAGAAATACGCCGGTGCGTCAAAACCCTGCGCGACACCGACGGCAACACCGGCTTCATGCACGAGTCATTCCACAAAGACGATGCCGCCAAATTTACCCGCAAATGGTTTGCCTGGGCAAATACCCTCTTCGGCGAACTGATCGTTAAAGTGAGTCAATAGTCGTGAGTCACGAGGAAATATATAGCCTTGCGATTTATGGATATTTCCCACAGATGGACATAGATTTTTTTAGATTACACAGATTATAAAACTTAAGCAGGGGCAAAAGATTTTTTGCCCCTACTTACGACTTACGACTCATGACTAAAATGACTCACGGCTGCCAAAAAGTTCTTTTTCGGGCAGAAAGTATTGTAATACGGTTGAAATAGCTGCTACGATTGCGTAGTAGGGCTGCCTCAGGTGTTATCTTTGCAGGGGGTGTAGTAACGCCTGTGGAAACGGTTTTCAAAAAACCTCCTGCATGGTTACGACGCCGGAAAAGCCGTTTTACCATGTTAGAGAAAAATCATTACCTGTCGAAAGAATTTGAGTCATTTTTTATTAAAAACTATCCAAGAGTAAAAAACTTTGCCCGCCGCCTGCTGATGAGCGAACAGGATGCGGAAGACATAGCGCAGGATATATTTTTGAAGATTGTCAATAAGCCTGCCATCTGGCAAGACCCGGAACAGAGCGGGAAATACCTGTTTACGATGACAAAAAATTATATCTTCAATCTCATTAAACACCGGAAGATTGAACAGAACTATGAAAAGCTGGTAATCGCCGAAAAGTCGGTGGCCGAAGAATTCGGCGTAACCGATAAACTCTATGCTAAGGAAACCGCCCTCCTGGTGCAATATGCCGTAGAACAAATGCCGCCGCAACGGAGGGATATTTTTAAGATGAGCCGCATCGAAGGAATGAGCAATGCCCTGATTGCCGAAAAAACCAGCCTCTCTATCCGCACGGTTGAGCGGCATCTCTATCTCGCACTAAAAGATTTGAAGAATATACTTCTTTAATCTTGGAAATATAAAGGGTTAAAAGGTTAAAAAAACGTCGGCCGTTTACCTGTCCCTGTTTTCTTATGGCCCCAGCCGCTCCTCCGCTTCCGTTTCAACATGTGTCGCAAGTCAGTTGCACTTTTGCAATTTAATTGCGACATAAGTCGCAAGTCAGTTGCATTTTTGCAATTCAGTTGCGACATAAGTCGCAAGTCAATTACACTTTTGTAATTCAGTTGCGACATAAGTCGCAAGTCAATTACGCTTTTGCAATTCCGTTGCGACACATATTACATGCCAGCCGCTGCCCTGCGGGGCGGTGGCGACAAGCGTCGGAAGTTAATACTTTACGCTTAATTTTAACATTTTTGCTTTCAAAAACACAGAAACACTTATATAAACCAACCATGCACTGTTATTTTAATTAAATATTTCTGTATTATCCCTTCATTCTTCATTTGAAAAAAACGCGGAGGCATAGAGAAACAACACAATTTTTTTGACAAGCAATCCTCTCCGCGCCCCTGCGTTAAATCAGCTAATCCTTAACGCCTGGCTTTGGCAACTTTTATTTATTCGTTAGTCTATGTTGGGGAATTTCTCTTTTCAGAGCCATTGGCTCGGCACAAAATGCGAAACGTGGACTAAACTTATTCTTTTTGAGGTTCTGGAATACCTAACGATGTACAAGTAAAGTCCACGTTTCTTTTATGGATATTTACTTTTATTCACATCGTCATGAAATTTTCCAGATTTCAAAAAGAGAATGAAAGCACCCAAAATGTTAAAGATCATAAATCGGCTACAAAGGTAAAAAAGTTTTTTTTAATACCAAACAAAAACGAAAGGAGGGGAAGCATTCATCCCTTTTCAAATTTTATTTTGTACTCCGGAAAAAAAAAGATAACTTTGTAAACATAAAAAAAATATGATTATGCTTACTTCATTTGATGCTATTTACACAGAAATAACCTCGTTACCTAAAAAACGTTTAGTAGTTGCCTGGGGCGTAGACGCTCATTCTATTAGCGCTGCCGCCGCCGCCGTGAAAAAGGGATTAGTGGAAACCACGCTGGTGGGCGACCGCGAACTTATTGGAAAAACATGCGCTGGAGAAAACATAGACCCCTCTATTTTCAATATCGTATCTATAGCGGAAGAGCTGCCGGCTGTAGCCAAAGCGGTGGAATTGGTCAATACGGGCGAAGGCGACCTGCTGATGAAAGGCTTGTGCAGCTCCGACAAATACATGCGCGCCATCCTGAACAAAGAAAAAGGCTTGCTGCCGCCGAAAGCCGTGCTGAGCCATATAACCTTGATGGCGCATGAATATTACCATAAATTATTACTCGTAAGCGATATTGCGGTTATTCCCGTACCGGACTTGCACCAGAAAACGGTCATAGTGGGTTACCTCGTTAATACCGCCCGCCGCTTGGGTATTACCCTTCCGAAGGTAGCGGTTGTAGCCGCCACCGAACAAGTGTTGCCAGGCATGCCGGCTTGCGTGGAAGGCGCCATTCTGGCGAAAATGGTTGACCGCGGCCAAATTCCCGGTTGTCTGCTTGACGGCCCCTTATCGTTGGATGTCTCCATTTCCAAAGAAGCGGCGAGCATTAAGAAAGTGAAGAGCGAAGTGGCCGGCGACGCCGATTGCCTGCTATTCCCGAACCTGGAAGCCGCAAATACATTTTATAAAACCATTACGCAGTTAAGCCCGAAAGCGCATATTGCCGCAGTAGTGGTGGGCGCCAAAGTTCCCTGCGTCCTCTCCAGCCGCGGCGATACGGCCGAAACAAAATTAAACTCCATCGTACTGGCCGCGCTCATGTCGGGAAAAGTTAAAAACTAAGAACGCCGGCGCAACCATCGTTTTATGTCATCTAAATAAATCCGAATAAATGAAATTACTGATCATCAATCCCGGTTCTACGTCCACTAAAATCGCCGTTTTTGAAGACGGGAAAAATGTATTTCAAAAAAACCTGCAACACGAATCCGACGAATTGAGGGATTTCAAAGTTGTTACCGAACAGCTCGAATTCCGGAAGAAAGCCATCCTGGACGTCTTGCAGGAGGCGTGCTACGAGCTGAATGCCTTTAACGCGGTGGTAGGGCGCGGCGGGTTGATGCATCCGGTGCCGTCGGGCGTATTTGAAGTGAACAATAAAATGAAAGCCGATTTGCTGACTTGCAAATACGGCGAGCATGCCAGCAACCTCGGCGCATTGATTGCCGACGATATTGCCAAACTTATTCCGGGCGCGCATGCGTTTATTGCCGACCCGGTGGTGGTGGACGAATTGCAGGATGTTGCACGTGTAGCAGGGCATCCCTTGTTCAAACGCACGGCGGCGTTTCACGCATTAAACCAAAAAGCCATTGCCAAAGCGCATGCCAAAAGCATAGGAAAAAAATACGAAAAGTTGAATTTAATTGTCGCGCATCTTGGCGGCGGCATTTCCGTAGGTGCACACCAGCAGGGAAAAATCATCGACGTAACCAATGCGGTGGACGGCGAAGGGCCGTTTTCGCCGGAACGCTCGGGCTCATTGCCTGCCTTGCAGGTAGCCCAACTTTGCTTTAGCGGGAAATATTCCTTTTTCGATATAAAGAAAATGCTTACCGGAAAAGGAGGCATGGTAGCGCACTTGGGCATAAACCAGTTTCAGAAAATCGAACAGGAACTGCTGCCTTCCGGCGACAAGCACGCCGCATTGATACATGAAGCGATGGCTTACAACATCGCAAAATCCATCGGCGAAATGGCGACGGTACTGGAAGGGAAAGTGGACGGCATCCTTATCACCGGCGGCATTGCATGGAATCCGCTAATGGTGGAATCTATCACGAAAAAAGTAAAATTCATTGCCCCCGTATCCGTATATCCCGGCGAAGACGAGATGGCAGCCCTCGCAGATAACGGCCTCGCCGCCCTTCGCGGCGATGTGGACATCCTGAAATACGAATAACGTTAATACGCTAATCGGACTAATAGGACTGGCGCCGGAAAATCAGTCGCATTTTTTCATTACTTTATTAAAACAATGGCGGCACAAAGGCTCGTAGGCGTCCTTCTCGCCCAGCACCACTAATTTATCGTTGGCGGACAAGCGGTGTGAATGGTGCGCCAAATCGCCGCAATGCATACAAATAGCATGCACTTTGGTAACATATTCGGCAATGGCCATCAATTTCGGCATGGGGCCGAATGGCTTGCCGGTGTAGTCCATATCCAGCCCCGCCGCAATCACGCGGACGCCGCGGGCTGCCAACTGCGTACAAACATCCGCCAGATAATCGTCGAAAAACTGCGCTTCGTCAATGCCTACGACCTCTACATCGCCCGTCATTAAAAGGATCGCGCCCGACGAAGGCACCGGCGTAGAACGGATAGTATTTGCATCATGCGACACGACCGCCGCTTCCGAATAACGCGTATCTATTTGCGGCTTGAAAATCTCCACCTTCTGCCGGGCGAACTGCGCCCGCTTCAGCCGCCGGATCAGCTCTTCCGTTTTTCCTGAAAACATAGAGCCGGTAACGACTTCTATCCATCCTGATTTTTTGGCGCTTTCTAAAAACATTATTTTTTGTATATTTGTGTCAATTTTACAAAAGTACAAAAAAATGGATAACCTGAAAACTATCGAAGACGTTCTGCAAACGCTCCAAAAAGCAATGTCGTTGTTGCAAGAATGGAAAACAAAAACAATGATTGATTTTGAAGAGCAGAAAGCTGTTGCCGACTTACTGCGGAAAGCTATATCGGATGTATGGACAGTGAGCAGCACCGATACAACACGCGAAAAAGAAAACAGCCAGTTGGTAAAAAAACTGGATGCGCACAAGGAACATATACGAAAAGCGCTGGCCGCGCTAAGCGAACAACTGAATACTTTGGAAGTTTTCACGCCATCCGAAACGCCTGTGGAGAAACCGGAAGAAAAACCGGCGGTAAAATCCCGCAGCGCCACCCTGCAAACGGAAAACCGTACGCGTTCTATCATTGATAAGTTTGCTTCCGGCGACGAAAATGCGCCGGCGCTCCCCACGCCGGTAGACAACCTGCTTAATGCAATAGGCGTAAGCGATAAATTTTTATTTGTCAAGGAACTTTTTAACAACGACAATAAAGCGTTTTTAACCACCGTAAACGATTTGGACAATATGAAAAATAAGGAAGAAGCGCAGGAATACCTCTCCATGTTGTTCGAAAAGGAGGACAAAAATAACGACGTCCTCAAACAATTTACCAGCCTGGTACATCGCCGTTACATGAGCAACTGATGAGTAAACTCGTTATAGTGCCCACTCCTGTTGGAAACCTCGAAGATATTACGCTCCGGGCGTTGCGGACGCTCGCCGGAGCGGATGTCGTATTGGCCGAAGACACGCGCACAACGGCTGTACTTTTTAAGAAACATAATATCCATACCCGCTTGCTGTCGCACCATAAATTCAACGAACACCAAACGGTCGAAACCATTGCCGGAAGAATTGCCGCCGGCGAAACGGTAGCATTGGTGAGCGATGCAGGTACTCCGGGAATTTCCGATCCGGGTTTTTTGCTGGTGCGCACCTGCCTTGAACGCGGCGTAGAAGTAGAATGTTTGCCTGGCGCCACTGCCCTTATTCCCGCGCTGGTGAACTCCGGATTGCCCTGCGATCGCTTCTGTTTCGAAGGATTTCTCCCGCAAAAAAAAGGACGGCAAACACGCCTCTCGCAACTCGCCGGCGAAGAACGTACGATGGTTTTTTATGAAGCGCCGTACCGTTTGGTAAAAACGCTTACGCAATTGAGCGCCGTGCTGGGCGACGGCCGCAGGGCATGCGTGTCGCGTGAACTCAGTAAACTGTTTGAAGAAAACAAACGCGGGACGCTCGCGGAACTGGCAGCCTACTATACAGCCCATGCACCGAAAGGGGAAATAACCCTCGTGGTGGAAGGTAAGCGGTGAACGGCCAACGGAGAGCGGTTAGTATATGAAAAAATTCCTGAAAAAATTCCTTACTTTGAGTAAAAGCGAACGTATAGGCATGGCGGCGCTGCTGGTGTTGCTGGCTATGTTTCAGGCGGCGCCACATGTTTTTTCTTCGCATGATTCCACGCCTGACTTTAGCATTTTCAAGAAAAAAATAGACAGCCTTGCGCAAATCCTTTCTACCGGTGGGAACGAAATGATAGAAGTGAGCGACGTGGCGTATAATTATTCGAAACATTATGCGTCCGTGCGGAAGCCCGCCAGCCTCTTTGTTTTCGACCCGAACACCGCCGATGCCAACGCTTTTGAGCAACTCGGATTCTCGCCGAAACAGGCGGCGGCGATTATCAATTATCGTGCAAAAGGCGCTGTGTTCCGGCAACCCGACGATTTCAAAAAGGCGTTTGTAGTAACGCCCGAGCGCTTCGAGCAATTAAAACCGTATATACAAATTGCGGAAACTTTCCGTATGCCCGCAACAACCGACAGTGTCCGTTTCCTCAAGCGGACAGCGGTAGTGGTAGAACTGAATACGGCCGATACTTCGGAACTCGTGAAAATACGCGGCGTCGGCGCATACACTGCCGCGCAGATAGTAAAGTACCGCGAACAACTCGGCGGATTCGCCGCTATCGGCCAGCTGCGCGAAATAAGGCACATGACCGCCGAACGCTTCGAGCAAATTGCCCCGCAGGTAACCATCGACACCTCCCTGCTGACCTTGATAGACCTGCAAACCGCCGGGGGGGAGCTGTTGGAAAAACATCCTTACATTGGCGCATACGCCGCACGCGGAATTGTTCATTTCCGTGCTACACAAGGCGCATGCGACATTGATGCGCTTATCAAAAATAATATCCTGAGTCCTGAAAAAGCAGAACAACTGCGACCCTATTGTAGAGTTAAGAGGTGATGAGTGAAGGGTGCTGGCGCCAGCTAACTTTTAACTTTTAGTTTTTAACTCTTAACTCAAAAAAGTGGCTGGCGCCGAAATCGCTTTACGATAAAAATTTTTCAAAAATATTTGTAAATATTGTTTTATATTTGGAGCGTTCTTTGACATTTTGAAAATGATACTTTAAAGAAGTATCGCTTTAACTTTTATTCTGCACGTACATCGAAATGCGGGGCTACACAATTGAAATGTGGGGCTACACAATCGAAATGCGGGGCTACACAATTGAAATGTGGGGCTACACAATTGAAATGCGGGGCTACACAATTGAAATGTGGGGCTACACAATCGAAATGTGGGGCTACACAATCGAAATGTGGGGCTACACAATTGAAATGTGGGGCTACACAATTGAAATGTGGGGCTACACAATCGAAATGTGGGGCTACACAATTGAAATGTGGGGCTACACAATTGAAATGTGGGGCTACACAATTGAAATGCGGGATGCCAAAAACAAATAGTAAACCAATATATTAACTTAAAAAAGGAGAATGTAGAATTAGCTGACGCCGGAAACTGCCTACTGAACGCTGACGCCAGCAACTGCCTGCTGAAAACTGCCCACTGCCTACTAACCTCCGCTGCACAACTAACCATTTCTTGCTATTTCATCGCTGCTTTTCCACTATTTTTAGGGATTGCCGGGTATGGATGTTCTCCCTACCTTTGTACTTCTTTTTTTGAAAACAGATTTGATGAGTAAAGGGAAGTATTATTTTTGTCTGAGTTTATTTATTTTTATTATACAGGCGGCGGCCACAGCACAACACGACAGCACGGTGGTATTGAACGAGGTGGTTGTGACAGGGCACAGCAAAGTGAAAG
>JAITSM010000009.1 GCA_031287815.1 Prevotellaceae bacterium | reverse complement strand
GCCGCCAATAGCAAACACCAACGATCTGGAGCTATTCAGTATTTTTTGCCGGATAAATTCCGCCAGCCCTTCCGAAGAGAAAACCGTTCCGTTTTCGTCCAGCAAAAACAGCTCATCCGCTTCGGATAGCTGCGACAACAAGGCTTTCCCTTCCTGTACTTTCAATTGTTCCACCGGTAATGATTTCGCGTTTCTGACGTCCGGCAATTCTTTGCGCGTATAATTCACGTAGCGTTGCAGCCGTTTTTCATATATTTCCAAACCTTCCTGCAAATAGGCGTCAGCGGTTTTTCCTATGGCCAGCAACGCTATTTTCATAGTTTTTCGATACTGTAACCGGGCGTGTACCGTATCAGGCAGGATTCCACATTGACCAGCCCGTTGGCGGAATTTCCATTGTACTTAAACCGGTACCTTGTTTGCAATAACTGCGGATTATAAACAGATAAGTAGTCTTCGAAATTTTTCCCATAGCGCATCATCGCCCGGAGAAAATAGTTAAACGTGTCGTAGCCTTGAAAAGCATACTGCGACGGGTCGGTTTTATACTTTTCATAATATTCCGCTACAAATTGCTGCACATGCTCGGCGGAGTAATCTATGAAAAACGGCACGGTCAAATGCAGATTCAATGTATGCAGGTATTTTATATCCACCGTTTCAAAATTGCGCCAACGCTCCGTGCCGTACAGCGTAATGTTATAGCGGTTACGGAAAGTAAACAGGTATAAATTCGCCGCAATATCGGAAACCAGCGCATCATCGTGGGATGCAATCAGCACGCAGTTCATTTTGTCTTCCACTAATAATTTCTCCAATGTATCGCGCACGGCTGCGCCTTTCACTACCTGGTGCGGAAGCATTTTTACACTGTCTATCCTTTTTCCCAATAAATGCTTATACTCTTGCAGCAACAAGGCTTCCCGCCCGTCTTCGTGATATATCAGAATAATGTTCGCCTGTTTTTGCGCGAGCACATGGCTTATCAGTTTTTTCTGCCGGCAGTAAGCCGGCGGGCTTACTTGCAATACATACGGATTTTCTATCGTCGCCGCTTCCGTATCAGGATCCAGTGGCGATACGATTTTAATGCGGCGTTCTTTGGCATATTGCGCTACCGGTTTAAAATTGCCGGCATAGACAGGCCCAATGATTATATCCTGCCGTTGCAATGCATCCTGCTGCAACAAGGCTGTTATGTCTTTTTCGTAAAAACTGTCGTACACCGAAAGCTCCAGCGACAGCCCTTCCTTCTTTAAGTTTTCAACAGCCAGCAATGCGCCTTCGTAGAACGTAAAAAAATTTTCCGGGCTTTTCGACTTTGCCGTCAAGGTATCGTTGCTATCGCGCAACAGCGGAAGAAGCAAAGCCGCCTTGACAGTAACCGGAGACGATTGCAGCGGCTCGGCAGGGGCAGCATTCAAATCCCGGTAAACCGGCGTTTCTACGACGGCATGCAATTGCAGTACCGCTCCGGTTTGCAATTCCTCATTTAAAAATGCGTCGGGGTTCAGCCGGCGCAGTTCCTGTACGGTGGTATGGTATCTCCGAGCAATCCCCCACAGCGTTTCTTTGGGCTGTACGGTATGGTATAACGAGGTGTCCGCATAAAATTCTTCCCGCTTTCCCGTACCGTAGCGAGCGGCGGTTGTATCGACAGCGGCTGCCGGCGGCTGCCCGGCGCCCGGCGTGTTTGTGATCGTTATGGTTTCTTCCGCCGGAGGTATTTGCAACAACGTTCCGGGTTGCAGCTTTCCTTTAAGAAACGCTTCGGGATTCAGCTGTTGGAGCGCGGCCGCCGGCACTTCGTACTTTCCGGCTATCTCCGATAATGTTTCATTGGGTTTGACCAGGTGATAAGCCGGCCTTGCCTGCTTTACGGCGGCAGGTTCTTTCGCCGGCTCTTTCGATGCAGGCGCAGGAGGCGTGGCTGCCGGCTGGGGAACAACGGTTGCCGGAGATGCAGCTGCCGCAGCCTGGTCTGATGCAAGCGCCGGAATCCTGATGCGCTGCCCTTCTTTTAATCCGTCGGAAAGGTCGGGATTATTGTCTTCGAGCTGTTGAACCGTTACTCCGTAAGCCCGGCTTAACGAATAGAGCGTTTGCCCTTTTTGTACTACATGGATGTAATATACTTTCCCGTTGATGCGGGCTTTCTCCGTAGACTTCTGTACAGGAACCTGCGCAAAGGAAACCATGCAAAACGCCGCCAGTAAAAGCGTACAAATTATCTTCGACGAGTTTTTCATCTGAAAGAAATGTTAATTTTCAATTATAGCAACCGCGCCAGCAAATTGGATATATTCATCTCCATGCGCTCGTAAATATCACCGGTGTAAGGCGCACGAACGAACGGCTGGCCGGTTATTTTTTCGTACAGTTCCACGTAACGGTCGGTAATGCCGGCGACAATTTCATCGGTCATTTCGGGCGCCTGCTGGCCGGCCTTTCCGCTGAAACCGTTTGCCATTAACCACTCGCGAACGAACTCTTTGGATAATTGTTTTTGCGGCTCGTTGTTCGCCTGCCGTTCCGCATAGCCTTCCGCATAGAAGTAGCGCGACGAATCGGGCGTATGGATTTCATCAATCAAATAAATTTTCCCGTCTTTTTCTCCAAATTCATACTTCGTATCGACTAACAATAAACCCTGCTGCGCCGCCATTTCCGTGCCGCGTTGAAACAATGCCAGCGCATATTTTTCCAGTTGCGCATATTCTTCTTCCGTAACGATGCCACGCGAAATAATTTGTTCACGTGAAATATCTTCATCGTGCAAGCCCTGTTCCGCCTTAGTGGTAGGCGTGATGACAGGTTGCGGGAACGCCTGGTGTTCCTTCATTCCGTCGGGAAGCGGCACGCCGCAGATTTCTCGGACGCCCTCCCGGTAAGCGCGCCATGCACTGCCGCTGAGATAGCCGCGCACAATCATCTCCAGTGCAAACGGCCTGCAACGATGCCCTACGGTGGCCATCGGGTCGGGCGAGGCAATGCGCCAGTTGGGAACAATGTCTTCCGTAGCTGCCAGAAACTTTGCGGCAATTTGGTTTAGCAGTTGCCCCTTGTAAGGAATGCCTTCCGGCAACACTACATCAAAAGCGGAAATACGGTCGGTTACTATCATCACCAAATATTTGTCATCAATGGTATATACATCGCGCACTTTACCCACGTACTTGGCGGTTTGCTTTGGAAAATAAAAATTGGTTGCTGTGATTGCTTTCATTTGTTATGTTGGTTGAAAGCCGCCTGTTTCACGGACGGCTGCGTTAATTCTTTCAGGGGTTCGTATGTCTATGGTATATTCGTTGTCTCATAGCCCTTACTTTCTGCAAATATACACAAAATATTCCATTCTCCTTTAAAAAACAACCGTCCGTCCAGGGCCGACGCATGTAGATTTTGATAAGTTCTAAGAGGAACTCTTTGCTCCACTTTTTTTAGTTGAAAGTAGGCTGGCGCCAGCCTACTTTTAACTTTTAACTTTTAACTTTTAGTTTTTAACTTATTTGCTATTTCCAAAATTCTTTCTACCTTTGCACCCGATATAACGCTCATTCTCATTTTGACCACTTTTATTCAGCTTTTGAAATCTCGAAAATTTCGTGCATGAAGAATAAACTAGACCACTAAGAAACGTGGACTTTTATTTATTTCATGCACGGGTATTCGAGAACCTCAAAAGCAATAAGTTTAGTCCACGTTGCATATTTTACACCTGACCCGACCTCTCTGAAAAGAGCAATCCCGAAACAGACTAACCAAATAAAAGTTGCCAAAGTGCAAAAGCGTAACGCCGGAAACTTGAAACAATAAACTTGAAACAATAAATTTATGAAAAAGTATTTTTTACTCGCCTTATTATTCCCCCTTTGGGGGATAGGGGGCGTTTCCGCGCAGGCGTCGAAGGTGAAAATAGAATCCGTCGGGGCAAATTACGCCGCCGCCACGCCCACCGTGACCTTTTCCGTGTCGTGGCAAGCCGGCTCGCGGAACGCAAACGAACAGTCCAAACTGTGGGTCTGGATAGATTACCGTCCGATGAAAAACAACGCCGCCGCCGGCAGCTGGCAGCGGGCGGGCATCACGGAAACGCCCACCTACCATTCCGCCGGTACGCCTGCGCTGGAATCCGGCAACGACAGCGGCTTCTGGCTGCAGGGGAGTACAGACAACAGCGCGTTTTCTTCCACCCTCACCGTGCGGGTCAATGTAGACTTAAGCGGCTTTGACCCGCAGTTCAACTGGTGCGCCTACGCCAGCGACCGACCGCCCCACGCCGAACCCATAGAAGGCGGCTACACCCTCAACGGCACCGCGCCTTTTATCCTACAAACCCAGCGCAACAATTCCGGTAGCACGGCAAGCATTTCTTCTTCTACCTATCATAATTGTATATACGGCTTGACCGACGCTACCGGCGCGCCGGGCGTGGTACAGCCCGTGCCCGAAATCACCGGCTTCACTTCCTCCGCCACGACCCTCTGCGCCGGGCAAAGCGCGACCCTCACCGCCACCCTTGCC
>JAITSM010000129.1 GCA_031287815.1 Prevotellaceae bacterium | reverse complement strand
TGGGCTGGCGCCTTTTTGAGTTAAGAACTAAAAACTAAAAGTTAAAAGTGCTGGCGCCAGCTAACTTTTAGTTCTTAACTTTTAGTTCTTAACTCAAAAAAGCCCCTTCGGGGCTTCCTCTTAGAACTTATCAAAATCGAAATGCGTCGACCCTGTCCATTCTTCATTAAATTTGCCCTACTCCCAAAAAATTTGTACATTCGCAAATTGATTTCATCAGGAAATAGAGCATGACAAAAACCGCCAAGAAAATAGCCGTCAGGAAAACAACGGCCAAATCGCCTGCGAAAACGTCCGCCGCCAAAAGAACGCCGGCAACGAAAAAACAGGCGCCCAAAAGCAAGGATGCCCCAAAAACCGCACCCGCTAAAAGAACTGTCCGGAAAGTTAAAAAAATCACTCCGGTGGACGTGATTGCGCAAGCGCTGCTTGACAAGAAAGCGCAAAGCGTGCTGTCGTTGGATTTGACGCCGCTGGATACTGCGATGTGCGACCATTTTGTGATTGCCCACGCCGATTCGGGCACGCAGGTAACAGCCCTCGCCGAGCATGTGGAAAAGGAAATGCAGGAACGCATGCAGGAAAAACCGCTGCGCATTCAGGGCAAAGAAAATGCTTTTTGGATTATTATGGACTACGGCGACGTGGTGGTGCATATTTTCCAGACCACCTGGCGCATGTTCTACCGCCTCGAAGCGCTTTGGGCGGACGCCATACAAAAAGATTACAGTGAAAACCCGAAATAACCAAACAAACGAATGAACGGAACACTACCTCCCTCCCAGCAACGCCCGCCGTTGCCGCGTAAAAATAATTCCCCGAAAAAAGGCATGAATCCTGTGTGGATTTGGATAGCGTTGGGAGGCATATTGATTTATTTTTGGACGTCCCATGACGCCGTCGAACCGCAGAAAGCCGAATGGCAGGAAGTGAAAGAACAGATGTTGCCTTCCGGTCATGTAGACCGCCTCTCTATTATTACCAACCAGGATCGTGTGAATGTATATATCCGGAAAGACAGTTTGGTGAAATACAGGAACCGTTTTTCCGCGTTGCCGAAGGAAGGGCCGCATTTCTACTTCATCAGCCAGTCCGATTTTAACGTGTTTCAAACGGTAGAGGCCATCAACGCCGTGTCGCCGGAAGAAAACAGGGTGAAAATAGAAACCGAAGTTCATAACAATTATTTTGCGCGCATCTTGGACTGGCTGCTGTTTCCGGTATTGCTCATCGCCTTATGGTTTTTACTTTTTCGGGGCATGTCGCGGGGCATGGGCGGCGGCGGTATGGGCGGCATCTTTACGGTTGGCCGCTCCAAAGCGCAGCTGTTTGACAAGGATAATAAAAACAAGGTTACGTTCAAAGACGTGGCAGGCTTGGAAGAAGCCAAAGTCGAAGTAATGGAGATAGTAGATTTCCTCAAAAACCCGAAAAAATATACGGATTTGGGCGGCAAGATTCCCAAAGGCGCTTTGCTCGTCGGGCCTCCGGGTACCGGAAAGACTTTGCTGGCAAAGGCTGTGGCGGGGGAAGCCGACGTGCCGTTCTTTTCCATGTCGGGCTCCGACTTTGTGGAAATGTTTGTCGGCGTAGGCGCATCGCGCGTACGCGACCTGTTCCGGCAGGCAAAAGAAAAGGCGCCGTGCATTGTATTCATCGACGAAATTGACGCCGTAGGGCGCGCACGCAGCAAAAACGGCGGATTCACCGCCAACGACGAACGCGAGAATACCTTGAACCAGCTGCTCACCGAGATGGACGGCTTCGGCTCCAACAGCGGCGTGATTATCCTTGCCGCCACCAACCGCGCCGACGTGCTCGACGGCGCATTGATGCGCGCCGGCCGCTTCGACCGCCAGATTCACGTGGACTTGCCGGAGCTGAGAGAACGCGCCGAGATATTCAAAGTGCATTCGCGCGGGCTGAAGCTTGTCGACGGTTTCGACCTGGATTTCCTTGCCAAACAGACGCCCGGCTTCTCCGGCGCCGACATTGCCAACGTGTGCAACGAGGCGGCATTGATTGCGGCGCGGAAAAATAAACCGGTCATCGACAAACAGGATTTCCTGGACGCTATTGACCGCATCATCGGCGGGCTGGAACGGAAAAGCAAAATTATTTCGGCATCGGAAAAACGTACCATTGCCTTCCATGAAGCGGGGCACGCCACAGTCAGCTGGTGGCTGAAACACGCCAACCCGCTGCTGAAAGTAACCATCATCCCTCGCGGGCGCGCGCTGGGCGCGGCGTGGTACCTGCCCGAAGAACGGCAAATCACTACTACCGAACAAATGCTGGACGAAATGGCTGCTACTCTTGGCGGGCGCGCCGCAGAAGAGTTGACATTCGAAAAAATCTCCACCGGCGCGATGAACGATTTGGAGAAAATCACCAAGCAAGCCTATGCGATGGTGGCGTATTTCGGCATGAGCGAAAAGGTCGGCAACCTTAGCTATTACGACTCTTCGGGGCAACAGGATTACGCATTTAAACACCCCTATAGCGAAAAAACAGCGGAATTGCTGGACGCAGAAGTAAAACGGCTGATAGATATGTCGTACAAACGCGCAAAGGAAATCCTGGCGGAACATCGTGAAGGTTTTACCCAACTGGCGGAACAGCTGCTCGAGAAAGAAGTGATTTTTGCAGAAGACCTGGAAAAGATATTCGGCAAACGTGCATCGCAAGAAGAGGCTCTAAACACAGTAACCCCTCAATGAAAAATCTGCTCACACGCACTGTCAGCGGCATTGTTTTTATCGGCATCATGGTTGGTTGCCTTTTGGGCGGCGACATTCCCTACGCCTGCCTGATGCTGTTTCTGGTGGTGGGGCTGCTGTCCGAGTTTTATACCCTGACGCTGGGGAAAGGAAAATGGCTGCAAAAAATTACCGGCCTGTTCTTCGGCGTATCCCTGTGGACGGCGGTTTTTTTTCTGTTTAAAAACCGGTCGCCTTATTCCGACGCCATGGGCTTCGTCGCATTAACCATGATGTGCTTTCTCGCGCTCTGGTTAATATTGCCGATTATCCAGCTGTTCCGGAAAGAAGAAAAGCCTTTTTTGATCATTGCTTACGTGCTGTCAGGCGTCGTATATATCGCCGTTCCCCTGTCGCTGCTCAATATGCTCGGGGTGGACGGTCGCCCGGTATTGCTGGGGCTGTTCATCATTCTTTGGAGCAACGATGTGGGCGCATACGTATTCGGCATGCTGTTCGGGCAAAAAGGGAAACACAAACTGTTGCCCTCCGTTTCGCCGAAAAAATCATGGGAAGGTTTTGCCGGCGGCGTCTTTGCCGCGCTGGCTGCCGGATATACGCTGTCGTCGCTGGGGATGATTGATTACGGATTGTTTTCCACCCTGATGATTTCCTTGCTCATTGCGGTGTTCGGCGTGTTTGGCGATTTGGTAGAGTCCATGCTCAAACGCAGCGCGGGGGTGAAAGATTCCGGCAAAATCATCCCGGGGCACGGCGGCCTGCTCGACCGCTTCGATGCGGCATTGCTGGCGTTGCCGGTGGCTTGCCTCTACATTATAATAAGTGAAATTTTTTAACATAATCCGATTTCTGACATGAAAATTCATAAAGAAGGACGTGGAATAATAGTAATATGCGCCGCTTTGGCGATACTTGTTGCCGGCGTTACCGCTGCGTATTCCGGCGCCGGCTGGATTTCCGGCGTGGTAGCAACGGCGGCCACAGGGGCGTTTTTATTCGTGTGCTACTTTTTTCGCGCTCCCTCGCGGGTGCCTGTGGCCGGCGACAAGGTGGTGCTGTCCGCTGCCGACGGGAAAATTGTGATTGTCGATGAAGTGTATGAACCGGAATATTTAAAAACCCGTTGCCTCCAGGTGTCTGTCTTCATGTCTATATTTAATGTCCACGCCAACTATTTCCCGGTAGGGGGAACGGTCGCCTATTTCCGGTATCATCCCGGAAAGTATTTGGTGGCATGGCATCCGAAATCATCGGAAAAGAACGAACGCACCTCTGTGGTGGTTAATCACGGTGGCGTGCCGGTGCTTTTCCGGCAAATCGCCGGGCTGCTTGCACGCCGGATTGTCTGCTACGCGCGGGAAGGAGCTGCCGTGCAGCAAGGCAGCGAAACCGGCTTTATCAAATTCGGCTCGCGGGTAGATGTATTCCTTCCGCTGGGCACGGAAATCAAGGTAAAGGTCGGCGACAAAGTAAAAGCGACGCAAACAGTCATTGCAAAACTGGCATGAACAAACTGGCGCGATATATCATCATCACTGCGGTGGTAACGCTGGTAGCCTTCCTGGCGTGGTATTTCAGCAACATTGTAACTTACCTCCTTATTGCCGCCGTATTTTCCATTATCGGCAAACCGTTGATGCAGGCGCTGGGCAAGGTACGCATCAGGAACTGCAAGCTGCCGCGCATCCTGTGTGCGGCAATTACGCTGGTGACTATCTGGGGCGTATTTTTTTCCATCCTCTTCTTCCTGCTGCCGGCGGTGGTGAATCTCGTCAACCAGTTATCGCATATAGATATTCACCGGGCGTTGCAGGATATGGAACAGTCGCTGGATGCGGCGCAGGCGTGGATAACGCAAAATATTCCGGGCGTTGACGCCGGCTTTTCGCTGCGCGATACGATTGCCGCCGGGCTGACGGATTTGTTCAGCAACACGGCGCTCCTAAACCTCTTTGGCTCGGTAACCAACACAATCGTCGGGTTCGTTGTCGGCGCATGTATCGTATCGTTTATTACCTTTTTCTTCCTGAAGGAAGAAAACCTGTTTACGCAAGGCGTGCTCCTGCTTTTCCCTGCAAAACACGAAAAAAATGCCGCCGTAGCGCTGGATTCCATCAATCAACTGCTCTCGCGGTATTTCATCGGGCTGTGCATCGACATGCTGTGCGTGGCGTTTTTGGTAACGCTCGGGTTGACGCTCGTAGCGGGTTTGCCCTTCCGCATAGCGGTAGTGCTGGGCTCGCTTTCCGGCATCCTGAACGTAATTCCGTATATCGGCAGCATTACCTCCGCGCTGACAGGCATATTGATTGGCGTGTTGATGAATATTAACGCGCCGGGCGGACATACTTCCGGCCTGTGGATAGTTATTACCACGATGGCGTGCGTGTATATCGGCGCGCAAACGGTGGATGCGGCGGTGCTGCAACCGTTCATTTATTCCAAAAGCGTCCGCACACATCCGCTGGAAATATTTTTGGTGATACTGATTGCCGGCAGCATCGGCGGCATACTGGGCATGCTGGTGGCTATTCCCGCCTACACGGTGGCGCGCGTATTTGCCAAGCAGTTTTTTAACCAGTTCAGGGTTGTACAGAAATTAACAGAAAAAATATAATGCAAATACTTTTAACAAACGATGACGGCTACCGCTCGCCGGGACTGGCGGCGCTTATTGAAATTATGAAACCTTACGGCCACCTCACAGTGGTAGCGCCGGAAGAAATGCAATCGGGCATGTCGAGCGCCATCACTACCAAAATACCGGTGCGCCTGCGGAAAATTACTTCCGAAAAAGGCATGGACGTTTACGCCTGTAGCGGCACGCCGGTGGACTGCGTGAAACTGGCAATGAGTTGCGTCCTTCCCCAGAAACCAGATTTGCTGGTGTCCGGCATCAATCATGGCATCAACGCATCGAGCGCGGTCATTTATTCCGGCACGCTGGGCGCCGCAGTGGAAGGCACCCTCTACGGCGTCCCCTCCATCGGCTTTTCGCTGGCCGACTTTACGCCGGACGCCGATTTCAACGGCTGCAAGATATACGGAACGAAAATAATCAACCAGGCTTTGGCGCACCCCTTTGCGCCGCACGTGTTTTTGAATGTCAACTTCCCGGCGCTTCCCGCAAAAGAAATCAAGGGCGTCCGGCTGGCGCGCCAGCACAGGGGCGCATGGATAGAAGAATTTGTAAAGCGTACCGACCCGCACGGATTCGACTATTACTGGCTCACCGGGCAGTTTGTAAACCATGAACCCGGCGCCCTCGACGCCGACGAAAACCTCGTAAACGCCGGCTACATCTCCATTGTCCCCCACCACCTGGACATGACGGACTACCCCGAACTGCAACGGCTGCAGAAAGAATGGACTTTTTAATGGAGAATGGAAAATGGAGAATGTCTCTTGAGGCGCCAGCCAATTCTCCATTCCCCATTCAATAAGCCCGGAGGGCTTACATTTTCATAACCCCATGCAAGTGGAGCGTAGCGGAACGCAGCATGGGGCTACATGGAACTCCCTGCCCCTCGCGCGGAGCACAGGCTTCCCGCTATGCACGGACAGTGCTCCGCGCGAAAGGCGCAGGCGTTCTTTTTCCGCAGGCTGTGCTACGCTTGCCTGCGGTTATGAAAATCCGGCGTTTCACGCCGTTTCTAATGGAGAATTGGCTGGCGCCAAAACCACCTTCCGGAAAATATCTTTTCAAAAATAGTTGCAATTAAAAAATAAAGTAATATATTTGCAGCGGTTAAGAATGTTCTTTGTTATTGGCGTATGGAACTAGCAAAATTTCAACAGTAGATGTATTCATGCTTGTGTACAACGTGAATTTAAATTTATATATCTACTGTGGGTTTGCTAGACCTCATACACCTATAAATTAAAATTCACGTTTTCTTTTTAGAAAATCCCGCAAACAACCATAGAAATCGTGAAATGTGGCAATGAAAATAAAATTGCAGCAAGGGGGTTGTTTTATAAAGGTTGTTTGTGTTTGCGGGTACTTGAATAAAACAACCCCCAAGGCTGCAAAAAAACAATATTAACTTTTAAAAAAACATTTTTATGCAAACAAAACTTTTCTTTTTTGCAATGCTTGTAAGCGTGGCTGCAAGCGCACAAAACGTACAGGTAGAAAGTATCAGTGCGACGTACACAAGTTCGCCGGTCATTAAATTCCGTGTGCAATGGACCGGCGCACGTACCTACCGGCACAACACCAAGGTATGGGTGTTCGCGGATTACCGCAAGGTAGAAAACAATATGCCGTCGGGTAACTGGGCACGCGCATTAGTGGCTGCTACCCCTACCGTGAGTTCTACTTCGGCAAGCAGCGTTACGCTTGAGCCCGGCAACAATAAAGGATTCTGGCTACACGGGGCAAACGGTGATTACAGCGCAACGCTTACCGTGCCGGTTACGCTTGACGCAGGAGTTACACAATTTAACTGGTGCGCCTACGTTTCCGATTACCCG
>JAITSM010000122.1 GCA_031287815.1 Prevotellaceae bacterium | reverse complement strand
CGCCGCAGGAAAGTGTGTGCAAAAAAGTAAGTAATATCAAAAAGCGCTTCAGCTTTTTGATCAGCATACAGCTTTTTATAATTCTTACTCGCCGGAACTAATGGTTTAGTGGTGTCCATTAAAAAACCCTTCACTGTCCCGTAGGGACAATATGTTGGTAGAAAATAATTCTACCACCCCGCCCTACCGTCCCGTAGGACGGAATGTAAGAAGGAGCGACGCTTTTTCACCTTTCGTCCCTGACGGGACGACGATGGCGGGGGATGCGTTTTTTCTACCAACATTTTGCCCCTGACGGGGCATCCTCCATTCTCTCCGTTCCCCGTTGACCGTTCCCCATTCACAAAAAAACGCCGGCAGATGAAATGCTGCCGGCGTCTTTTTATGTAGGAGGTAACCTTAAACTTTAAACCTTAAACTTATTTCACATTGATATCTTCAATGGCTTTTTGCGCTACCGCATCGTTCGGGTCAAGTTCAAAGACTTTTTGGAAATATTCTTTGGCAATGCTGTATTCTTGCCGGGCAAACTTGGCGTCATTGTTATGCTTGGCGGTAATGGCGTCGGCCTGCACATAGTAATAATAGCCTAAATATTTATAGCATTCTATCAGCTCGCGTTTACGTTCGGCCTGGTCGATGGCAATTTCGATGACTTTTTCATAGAACGGTTTCGCCAATCCCAGCGTTGTTTCGGGGTCTAACATGGAGTTGATACGCGCCCGCCAGAAATAGCTCAAATAACTTGTAGGCGCCAGTTCCGTCAGTAATGCAAAAACGGAGTCGGCTTTTTGGAGTTTTGCCGGTTGGGTTTCCGTCGAATCGGCGGTCGCTATGTTGTAATAATTGCGCCCCAGCTGGAAATAAATAGAGGGATTGGGCTGTCCGAGAAAATCCAGGTAAAAGTTGTAGTAGCGGATAGCGGAATCCGGCTGTTGGCTTCTGGTGTAGAGGTCGCCGATGTTTTGGAAAAGCTGTTTCCGCGAAGCGTCTTTTTGAACTACTTTTTTGTAATAATCCGCCGCGTCCGTATACTGCTTATTTTCTTCCAACTCTTCGGCATAACAAAGGTAATCCTGCAGAATAATTTTTTCTATGGGAATATTTTCCATGAAGTTTTTAAGCAAATCCACGCTTTCCTGCCCTTTGGTTGTTTTCGCCAGCGCGTAAGCGTGCAGCCGGTTGGCCACTAAATTTTCGGGGTATTTTTCCAGTACCTGGTGAATAATGGACAGCACCTTCTCATATTGTTTGTCGAAATAGAGAATGCCGGCGAACTTGAGTAAATGTTCTTCGTCGTGGTGCCCGTCCTCGATAAACCGGCCGTAATGTTCAGCCGCCCGCTTACTGTTTCCCTGTATTTCGTGCAATTCTCCCAGCAGGTAAAACCGGCCGTTGAACTCGGGGGCAATATTGGCTATCTGTTCCAGTTTTTCCAATGCAGCCGCGCTGTTGATGACCATGTAAATGCGGGCGCTTTTCATATACGCTCCCACTAAATTTTTAGAAAAATAAATGGCGTTGTCGTATTTAGTGCCGGCGGCGCCACGATTTTTTTCCATGTCCTGTTCCAGCAAAATGTCGCCTTCCAGCATGTAGGGCAGCCCGTTTTTAGCGTCTGTTTTTTTCGCCAGTTTGATGTACTCTTCGGCTTTTGCATAGTCTTTCGCATAAGCATAGGCTTCCGCCACCGCTAACGGTAACCGGATATTTTTCTTATCCGCTTTGATAGCGTCTTTGAAAGCCGTTTCTATGGTTTTCTGCATTTCTTTAGTCAATTCGCCTTTTCTGGAAAACTCCTCCAACACCAGCATCGACGATCCGATTTTATTGAACGGATCGGTAGCCGACGCTTCGACGCCCAACGAAAAATAATAGAATGCCGAATCGGGTTGGCTCAATTTCAAGTAACTTTTGCCTAAATAATAGCAGGCTTCGGCTTTTTCTTCCGGAGAGGAAACGGCGTTTAACTGTTTTAAAAAATACACTTTCGACGAACTATACATTCCCGACTCATATAAATTGATGCCGGTTGTATTGTCGGCTTTGCTTGTCAGAAAACCTGCGCCGAGCAGGCAGATACAACTTGTTATTTTCAGTACATTCATGATTTTATTTTTTTATATTACATCTCGTATATTTACAATATTCACAGGCATGGTCGCCGGCAGCAAGCCCGCTTTCAGGATAATCCGCTGCCCTCTGGAGGAGGTGACGAAGCTCGTCAGTCCCGACGGCAGGCCGCTACGCGGGTCGTTCAGGTTAATGTACACATTCCGCACAAACGGGTATTGTCCCGTGTAAAGGTAATATTGGTAGGGCTGGTAGCTGTTTTCCCGCGTAGGGTGTTCTTCCCTGCTTACCCTCATTACCTGAATACTTGTCGAAAACTCCCGGCTCACCGAATCCTGTTCTTCGCTGATCCAGTTCACGCCGATGATACCCAACGCGCCCGGCGTGCGGGCTACGTATTCGATTACTTTGGGGTTTGTGCCCGCCGCATAGGATTGCTCCGACAATTGCTTATCCCGGCAGATAGAGTCCTGCACATAGCGGACTGTACTGGAATTAGGATGGTCGTAAACAACGGATATCGTTCCTAATTTTGATTTCGGAAACAGTTCGTTCCATCGCAATACTTTGCCGGAGAATATTTGCCGCAGCATTTCCACATTGATAATCGAATCGGGATTGTTTTTGTGAACAATTAATGCGATACCGTCGGTAGCAATTTTTATGGATTGCGGGAAAAATTTCCGGCTGTGAAACGACGCTATTTCTTCCTCTCTCAGCGGGCGCGTAGTTATCGCCAACCGTACGCTGTCTTTCAACAATAAATTCAAGGCGTGTACTTCATCGGTATATTTCGGGATGATGCTTGCCAAGGTATAACGGGATTCAAAAACATCTATTTCTTCCTGTACTACGGGCGAAAGCGTTTCATCCACCGCAATGGAGACAACTCCGCTAAACAGGGTATCATCCGGAGCGTCCGCTTTCTTCCCTTTGCATGCTATCAAAAGTAAACATAAAAGGAAACATCCAATCCGACTATACCACCACCTATTCATGAGCTACGATTACTGCTGCATTTGGAATGCTATCGGTAAAATGAAGCGGACGTTTACCGATTGCCCGCCCTGTTTACCCGGAATCCATTTCGGCATTTTCCCTACGATGCGGAGCGCTTCTTTGTCCAGTGAACTGTCCACGCCTCTCAATATGACTATGTCGCGCACCGTTCCGTCTTTACCTACCGTGAATTGTACGGTTACCCGTCCGGCAATACCCATTTCGGCAGCGGCGGGAGGATACCTTAATTCGTTTTTTATCCATTTCCTCAGCGCCTCCATACCTCCGGGAAATTCGGGGTTTTGTTCTACGGCGCCGGTCATATATATCGGCTCGGCTTCTGTTATCAACTTGTGTTCTTCCAAGTCGGCAATATCCTGGCCTGTTTCGTCGTCGTTCCCTTGCACGTCGGCTACGGAAATAGCAGTTTTCACTTCCGTCAATTCTTCCATAGTGCGCACTTCTTCATCCGGCACTTTTTCGTCTTCTACGATTTTCGATACCGTAAATTTAATAGTGCTTTTCAATGGCGGCGGCGGCGGCGCTTCGATTTTTTCTATTTTATTTTCTTCGGGTACTTCCGCAATAGTGGATAATGTGGTTACTTCCGTCACTTTTTCTTCGCCTCCCTTAGGCGTTATCAGTTTCATAACCGTCGGGAAAATCATCATCACTACGGCAAAAACGATAATTATAAAATAGGCGAGCAGGTGGCGTTTGGTAGAACTTTTACGGATAGCATAAGCGCCATACGCTTTATTTCGTCCTTCAAAAACCAGCTCCAGCCATTCGTTTCCGGTTATATTTATATCTTTTGCCATATTCTTATTGTTTTACTTCTGTTTCAGTCTGCTTTTCATATCCGCTACCCGTCAGGTTTTCCAGTAAGCGTAAGTCGCCGGCCGTAATATCTTCAATTGCATATACCCCGATGTTGCAGATGTGCATTTCATCCAGCGCATCTATCAGGTTTTTGTAGTTCGAAAAATCCGACGCTTTTATTGAAACCCTTGGCGCGTCTTTATGTTTCTTAATTTCGGTTACCTGTTTTTTGTAGGTAGAGTCTGCAATTTCCAAATTTTCCTTTTGTAGTTTCAGGTCTTTTATTTGTTGCACTACCTCGCGGTTGCGCCCCAGTAATAAAGCCCGAACACTATTTTCATCGCCCGAAAAATTAGTTTCTTTCAACTTTTCAGGGTTTTCATAGTCTTCCTCTTTCAGCCGTCCCAAGTAATAATATACTTTGTCGTCCTTGCCCAGTAAAATCGTTACTGCGTTAGACTCTTTCACCAAAGTCATATCGTCGTCGATGACGTCTTTTCGCGGCATAGCGATTTCCATTGTTTGAGGTTTGCTCATGGTTGTACAAAGCATGAAAAAGGTAATAAGCAACATATTCATGTCCACCATAGGCGTAAAGTCCACCCGGACATTGAATTTTTTTTGTTTGCCTCTTTTACCGTTATCGCTTTTTTCTTGAATTTCTGCCATAATCTTTCAATGCTTTTATATTTCAGGCATGTCTTTCAAGGAAGTAATCAGGTTATACCGATTCTCCCTTAAATCCTGAAGGGTGTTCATTATATCTCGTATCAGAGGGTAAGGGGTTGAGTGGTCGGCTTTGATAGCAATACTCAAGTCTTTATTCACAATTTTAGAATTGCGCATCCATTCTTTGAATTCGTTATTCAGGCTGTCGCACGGAATCCCATAACTCATAATCAGTCTGTCCTGCTCTTCCGTTGTCAGAGCAAGAAATTCTTTCATCCCGCGGATAGGTACGCCGAAAGAAGGGAGCAAGCTGAATTTTTTCAATTCATCATTGGAAAATTCAATTTTATAAAACTCGCCCATCTTTTGCAATACCTCCCACCGGTCGGGCTGTTTGTCTAATGACATAAACACTTTCCCGTTCGGTTCTATCAATACCGATACGATGTTGGTTTCCGGAATTTTGATCTCCGATACGGATTGAGGCGGGTTTACCTGCACCGGCTCTTTCTGTACAAACGTGGAGGTCAACATAAAGAAAGTCAACAATAGTACTGTCACGTCACTCATGGCAGTCATATCGATAAAGGTAGATTTCTTTTTTATTTTATTACTCATAGCGCTGTTTGTTTAATTGTTTAATCGTGTATTTGTTTAACCGTATAGCGCCGGTTTGCTGTATCGCTTTTTGTACAACTCCGCCCGCTCAACGGTTCCGCAAGGTTAACCGTTCAACAATTATTTATCGCCGGAGAATGTTTGTACCAGGTAAGCGCCGATTTCGTCAATGCCGTGAGTTATACCGTCAATTTTTGTGGTGAAGTAGTTATAGGATATTACGGCGCAGGCACCTGTTGCAATACCGAAGGCCGTATTTACCAACGCTTCCGAAATACCGGTAGACAAGGCGATAGAGTCGGTTCCACCTGCGCCTGCCAAAGCGGCAAACGACCGGATCATCCCGATAACCGTTCCGAGCAGCCCCATCAAGGTTCCTAACGTAGTAATGGTTGCCACTACCGGCAGGTTTTGTTCCATCGACGGAAGTTCCAACATGGTGGCTTCTTCCAAGTCTTTGCGGAGCGCTAACTGGCGTTCTTCTTTGGTTAATTTCGGGTTGGCGCTCACTTCGGAATAAGTCCTCAACGAACTTTTTACTACGTTGGCTACGCTGCCTTTTTGTGCATCACACAAAGCATGGGCTTGATCCACTTCGCCGAGGTCTAAAGCCTTTTTCACCGCTACTACAAATTTCTGCAAACTTTTTTTGCCTTTCGCTCTGCTCAGTGCAATGGCGCGTTCTACGCTTAATGCCAATACCGTGAGCAACAATGTTTGAATTACCGGCACAATCACGCCGCCTTTGTAAATCGTTCCCAAAAGATTTCCCTGGAGGGGATGATTGTTCGGGTCATTGTTCATAAAATTGGCAGGGTTGCCATACACGTATTGGTAAATAACATATGCCAATACGAAGCAAAAAAGAATGATGGGGAAAGCTGAAATGCCAATGCGTTTCTTTCCGGTTTTGGTTTTGGATTTTTTCATGATGTTGAAATTTTAATTTTTGTTTAATTGTTTAATGTTTATTTATTTTTAAAAGTTCTTTTTTCAAAAAAGCGACGTCAAAGTTAGGGATTTTTTTTATAACTCCAAAAACAATTGTGAATTGTTTTTATATATGCTTTCAGAATATTCATTTTTAGGCTAATATATATAACTTTATTTTTCGTTTTTTTCATCGATAAAGTGGTTATAGCTTTTGCGGCATATTGTTTTTATCGTTTATTTTATCATTTACTGCGTTTTTAGCTGGTCGATAATGTGGGCAAATGCTGCGAAAATTTTCGACCGCGTACCCAGTGTATTTAACTTTTTATCATCGTTCGGGAAGCTGCGGTTGGAAAGGAAAATAACAATCAATTCGCGCTGGGGGTCTACCCAGCAGAGGTTGCCGGTGTAGCCGGAGTGCCCGTAACTTTCGAGCGGCCATTCGTTGCCGATGGGGCTGGGTTTGCCTTTGCGGGGCTCCGGCTTATCGAAGCCCAGCCCGCGCCGGTTGCCTTTTTCGCAAGCGTAGCAACCGGTGAAAAGCGTAACAAGGCTGTCGCTGAAATAGCGCTCGCCGCCATACGCGCCGCCATTGAGGTATAGTTGTAACAGTTTTGCCAAATCATTGGCGTTGCCGAACACGCCGGCATGTCCCGACACGCCGCCCAGCAACGCTGCGGTGGGGTCATGTACGGTTCCCTGCAAGCGTTGCATCCGGAAAGTAATATCTATTTCGGTGGGCGGGATGCGTTGCTTTTCAATGCGGCGCAACGGAAGGAAGCCGGTGTTGTTCATTCCCAGCCGATGATAAAAAAGGCTGTCGGCCAACCGTTCGAGCGTTTTCCCGGTAATGTTTTCGGCGGCCTGCTGCAAGTATATAAAGCCCCAGTCGCTGTAACGGTACGTCTTTTGCCGCAGCGGGGAAGCGTTGATTTGTTTGCGTATGAATTTCGCCACTTCGGGCGAGGCAAACAAACTGTCGGCCACCTGCAAGGGATACAAGCCGGAGGGAACAATCGAAAAATACAACGGGTCTAACAGGCGGGCGGTTTCCTGTTCGGAAAAAAAAGATAGCTGGAAGGGCAGGTAGGCTTGCAAACCGGAGCTGTGCGTAAGCAGTTCCGCTATTTGCAGGTTATATTTATTGGTATTTTCCAGTGAGGAAATATAGGCGCCCAGAGGGGCGTCCAGTTTGATGCTTCCCCGTTCCGTAAGGTGCATAACTACCGGCAAGGTAGCGCCTATTTTTGTGAGGGACGCCCAGTCGTACACATCGGTTGTGGTGACAGGGGCGGCGGCGCTGTCGTAGGCGTGCGCGCCGAACGCCCGGTGATAAAAAACGCCGCCTTTATAAATAGCCATCACCTGCGCGCCCGGCGTGGCGTGTTGCCGGATAGCTTCCGACATTATTGTGTCGATTACCACCAGCCGTGCGCAGGGAATGCCTGTTTCTTCGGGCAGGACGTAATGCAGCCGCGTAGTGTTTTCCTGTTTTATTCCGCTGCCGGCCATCCATAAGCTGTTGATGGTAACCGGCAAACTCCCTTGCGCAGCAACGCCTCCAAACAATAATTGCGCAGAGCGTTCCTGGCTGTGCTGCGTATTGCCGTACGACACTACGAGCGCGGAAAAATTCCGGGCGTCTTTAAATTTCTTTATTCCATAAGGCGTTCCGAAGAAATCGAGAATAACTTTTTTCTCAGCGGCCAGCCCGCTGAGAAACTGCGCCAGGAGGCTGTCTACGCCAAAGTCGAACTGCGCCCGCACATCGGTAGCATGGTACCCGGCGATGATTAAGTTGTAGGGCGCCAATCGCTGTTGCAACACCAGCAGCGTATCCGCGCCGGCGGCGGGCTCGACGGAAAAGGTATCGATGGCGGCGTAGCAGGACAGTTGCTGTTGAAAAAAACGCCCCCTGTGTTTTCCTATTTCCAGACAGGCGATTTTGAGTGTGTCTAAGCGGCGCAGGGGAAGCAGGCTGTCCCGGTTGCTGAGCAAGGTCAGGGATTTTTCGGTCAGCCGGTAGCGCAGGGACTGGCAGGCGGGCGTATTTAAATCGGCCGCCAACCCCGCTTCCGCTACCGGGCGGTAGTTGTTCAAACCCGCACGGTACTTTGCCGACAGCATTTTTCGGCATTTGGTATTTATTTTATGTATGGATATTTTTTCTTCCCTTACCGCATTTTCTATTACGTCGATTGAGGCGGAAACTTTGTCCGGCATCAGCAGAATATCGTTGCCCGCCAACAGCGCCGAGAGGGCAATGGAGTCTTTTTGCGTGGCGGAGGTTACCGCTTTCATGTTAAGGGCGTCGGTAATAATCAGCCCGCTAAATTCCAGTTCGTCTTTCAATAAATGCGCCACCACGCCGGGCGACAGGGTGGACGGGCGTTTCAGCGTATCATAGGCCGGCACTTGCAGGTGGGCAACCATGACCGCATCCACGCCGCCTTCCATCAATACCTTGAAGGGGTAAAGCTCCAGCGAATCCAGCCGCCGCAACGAATGGTTCAGGAAGGGCAGCTCCTCGTGCGAATCCTGGTACGTATCGCCATGTCCGGGAAAATGTTTGGCGCATGCCAGCACGCCCTGATTTTGCAGGCCGTGCAGGTAGGCCATGCTTTTTTCCACCACATTGTATTTGTTTTCCCCGAACGAGCGGACATTGATTACCGGGTTGTAGGGATTATTATTGACATCGACCACCGGCGCAAAGTTCAGGTGCACGCCCATCCGCCTGCATTGCCTGGCAACGGCTTCGCCCATTTCTTCCATCAGCCGGTTGTCGGAAAGCGCGCCCAGCATCATCTGGCGCGGAAACTCCGGCACGCCGTCGGTGCGCATGGCCACGCCCCATTCAGCGTCCATCGCCACCAACAGGGGCAGGGGGCTGTGCTGTTGCAGCCGGTTGATGTTTTCCGCATAGCAGCTCAATTGGGCTCTCATGACAATCACGCCGCCGATCTGTTCTTTTTCAATCAATGCAACGACTTTGCCGGTATTGTTTCTTTTGCCCGTTACGGCTTCCACCGGCACGATAAAAAGTTGCGCGATACGTTGCCGCAAGGAGAGGGTATTCATCACGGAATCTATCCAGCGCTGTTCCTGGCGGCGTTCCTGTTGTATGAGGGAGGAAGGGGAGGAAAGGGAGGAAAGGGATAAAGGGGAAGAAAAGGAGGAAAGGGATAAAGGGGAGGAAAGGGAGGAATGGGAAAAAGGGGAAGAAAGGGAGGACGGGGTGCGCGCGGCGGCGGCGGGCAGCAACAAATAAACAATAATTAAAATGCCGAATCTGTTCATGTAGGTAAAAAAGTATGCAAAGATAATAAAATGGAATTACAAATTATAGATTATGAAGGATGAATTATGAATTATAAAATTTGTGGATGCTTTTTCCGCGTTGTGGGAGGTTCCTTCAGGGTTGTGGGAGATATCATCCGGATTCACGTGAAAAACAACGCGCCGGCGGCAGCCGGCAATTATAATGCCTAACGCCCCGTCTATCATTCCTAATCCCGCATCCAATATTACTAACACCCCATCCATAATGCCTGACGCAACCAACACAATTCCTAATTCAACATTTAACTGTTTGGTTACGACAAATCTTTTTCCTATCTTTGCAATGAATTTATTGGAGTACATAAACGAATTATGGGGCTACATAAATGAATTAGGGGACTACATAAATGAGTTAGGGGACTACATAAATGAGTTAGGGGACTACATAAATGAATTAGGGGACTACATAAATGAATTAGGGGACTACATAAATAAATTAGGGGACTACATAAATGAATTAGGGGACTACATAAATGAATTAGGGGGCTACATAAATGAATTAGGGGGCTACATAAATGAATTAGGGGACTACATAAATGAATTAGGGGGCTACATAAAATAGAGGCAGGACAAGTTTTTTGTACGGAGATTAAAATATGCCGGACGGCTTAGAACGCCAAAGCGTAAATCTAAAACAAAAAAACCGATGGCGGCAAAAAATGTTTGGTTGCCGAAGAGCGCTTCGCCCTTTACGCTTCCCACTCCCCTATTTACCCTTCCCACTTCACCATTTACGCTTCACCCTCCACGCCGAAAAAACCTAATTTTCAAAAAACAACCTCAGTAGCAAAAAGCATTTACCCGCCCATAAACCTCATTACCTCATTCACACGAAAGAAATGAGGAAATGAGGTTGTTTTACATGGCTTCTATTTATATTATTTGGATTAAATTACAGTTGGCGGAAGCAACGGACGCGATAACTATCCGGGCAACAATTTGGTTGTATAGTACCTATATTTGCTCCAACCCAGTTCGCGGGGTCTTCCCATAGTATTACCATATAGTCTACCGCGTCATTGGACTGGTAGGTGTCCCACGTCACCGGGTCATCATGTCTATGGACGCAAATTGAGCCACTCCATCCATACCATGAGCTATAAGTCGGGTTGGATTGCGGGCATGCTAAGTATTGCGCAGCGGTTTTTGCAGTAGTATGAATTGAATTAAGCAAGGCTGTCCAGTTAGCAGCAACAGGTAGCGTCCATGCTCCCGGACAAACACCTTGTTTGTTGGGTCCGTAGCTATTTGAGCCGCCACCATTCGCTTGTGTACTGGTATACCATCGTCCACAAGTTTCCTTCGTACAACCAGCAACTGTAATCGAAGAACCTGTTCCTGCATATTTAACACTCTGCGCCAGCCACCAATTATTGTCGGGCATTTTTACAATCCTGTACAATTCATTGTCCCGCGTATCTTTTATCCATGCTTCCCAGTTCTGTGCGCCGCTTTGACGTTGCAGGCAACGATGAGCGTCGTCCATGTATAAATCGCTTCCGGTGTAGGGACACCAAAGTCCGGGATAACCTGTGGCGTCGGTTATGGTTGCCGGCGTAAACGTTACGGCAGCAGTAGCAATGGTGGTTCCGGGCACTGTGAGCGACGTGGCGCCATTGGAGGCAATCAATAGGAACGGCGGAGTTCCTGCCAATGTATAAGAGCTA
>JAITSM010000117.1 GCA_031287815.1 Prevotellaceae bacterium | reverse complement strand
TGGGCTGGCGCCTTTTTGAGTTAAGAACTAAAAACTAAAAGTTAAAAGTGCTGGCGCCAGCTAACTTTTAGTTCTTAACTTTTAGTTCTTAACTCAAAAAAGCCCCTTCGGGGCTTCCTTTTAGAACTTATCAAAATCGAAATGCGTCGACCCTGGGGTGGCTGCTGTTAATTTGGCGTTATCGAATAAAAAATATATCTTTGTCTAACAGTATTACAAACCGCATAGCCCATGAAAAAGATTCGGTTGTTTTTGGCTTTGACAGGCGTTGCCTTATTATTTTTTCCGGCCAAAGCGGAACGCGTAAACATTGAAAAGGCGGAAAAAATCGCCCGGATGTATGCACGTACCACGCCCCGCCTGTCGGCCCGCAAAGATGTCCGGCTCAGCCGCACGGTTTCCAAACCACTGCAACGCCACCGTTCCGGCCTGCAAAACGCCGCGCAACAGGAGGAGCCCCTCTACTATGTCTTTACAATGAACGGCGACGGGGGATTTATTATTGTGGCGGGCGATGATGTGGCAAAGCCCGTGCTGGGTTATTCCGATGAGGGAACGTATGACGAAAGCAACCCAAATTTGGCCTACTGGATGGGAACGCTGGCGCAGGAAATTGCCGAAGCCATCGAAAACGGCGTTTCGCAGGATGCGCCCACCAAAGCGGCGTGGAATGCCCTCGATAGCAATGACCGCCTTATCCCTACGGCTTCCGGCGACTATGTCGATCCGCTGGTGAAAACAAAGTGGAACCAGGACGCGCCGTATAATAATTTGTGCCCGAAGGTTGCCAACGAGCGCACGGTTACCGGCTGCGTGGCCACCGCGATGGCGCAGATTATGAAATACCACAACTATCCGGCCTCCCGCACCGTAACCATTCCGGGTTATACAACCGGAACAAGGAAAATATCTATTCCCGCCCTTTCCGGCTCAACCTATGGCTGGAACAGCATGGCCAATACCTACGCTTCGTCTGCTTCGGGTGCGCCGGCGGATGCGGTGGCTACTTTAATGTATCATTGCGGCGCCAGTGTAAAAATGGATTATAATATCCCGGCGGACGGCGGAAGCGCCGCTTATTCCTTTGATGTGGCGCAAGCGTTGAAAGCCTATTTCAATTATGATGCGGGCGTTGCCTATCGTAATAGAGATTATTACCCCTACGCCGCATGGATAGCTTTGCTTAAAACCGAAATAAGAGCCGGCCGGCCGGTTTATTATTCAGGGAGTGGGGACGGCGGCGGGCATGCGTTCGTTTGCGACGGATATGATGCGGACGACCTGTTCCACTTTAACTGGGGATGGGGCGGCAGTTCCGACGGTTATTTTGAAATTTCGGCGCTCAATCCGGGCACGCTGGGCATTGGCGGCGGGTCGGGCGGCTATAACACCGGGCAGGAGATTATTACCGGCATCCAACGCAATCAGGGCGGTAGCGGCGGGCAACCGGCTATTCAGTTAGGATTATCAACGTTTTCGGCCGGCAAGCCCTCGTTAAATAATGTCACCGAATCGTTCAATGTCACGGCAGGGGATTTGACGAATACCGGCGTTTCGACTATTGCCTCCGCCTATCTTGGCGTGTTGCTGTATAACCAGGATGGTTCTTATCGCGACCATAAAACGGCAAGCCGGAATATGGGATTGCAAGCCGGTTATCATTATACTACTCCGTATTCGCTGCTTACTTCGGGTTATTCGCTTCCGTCCGGTTTGCCGGCCGGGACATATACACTGTATCCGGCCTACAGCGAGACGTCGGGCATACCGTCTATCATTCCCGGAATAAACGGAGACCGGTATATCCGGGTGGTGGTTGGACAAAACGGCCAGGTTACTTTAACCGGCGAAGCGGTGAAGCCGAATTTATCGCTAAAATCGTTAACAACAGTGGGGAATCTCTACCAAAACAAAACAGGAAGCTTTGAGGCCGAAATCGCCAATAGCGGCGCGGGGGATTATAATTCCAGCATGCGCATCCGGTTGGGCTCCCAAACGGTAACCACCGACCCGGTGGTTATTCCCGCAGGCACGACCAGGACCATCGGGTTTTCGGGCATGGTAACGTTGACGCCCGGCAATTATTCGCTCTCGCTTTGGTATGACCCGGACAATGTGCCGGGAGGCACGCCGGATGCACAGTTGGGCAATGCCGTAACGAACATAGCGGTAAAGGCGCCGCCGACAACTTCTCCCTCGCTTTCGTTAGTGGGCACGCCTTCATTCCAAAATGGAAGCAGCGCTGTGCCGCAGAATACGCCCAATTTAACGGTGCAAATAAAAAATACAGGCGGATTATTTGACGATGTAATTAATGTATTTGTTTTCCCTACCACCGGTAACAGCAGCATAGGCTCTTTTGGACAAACAAAAATATCCATAGAGAAAAATGAAACAAAAAGTATCCAATTCAATAATCCTATAGACTTTTTAGAAGTGGGCGTTCAATACAGGGCTAGGGTTTACTATTATGATAGTGGATGGAACGATATTGGAAATGTCATTTATTTCACCGTAGCATCGCCTGTCTATTCTTCTGACGCCACCCTGAAAAGCCTGGTCGTAAAAGACGCGCAGGCGCAAACGCCGCTTACATTAACGCCGGCTTTCTCTTCAGCGGTTACAAATTATACCGCCGTTGCAGGCACTGCAACCAATGAAATTTCCATCATCGGCGAAGCCAACCATAAGCGGGCGAAGTTTACCAATATAGAAAACCAGCTATTAAGCAGTGGAAATAATACGTTTAATTTAAAGGTAACGGCAGAAAACGGAACTGCCGAGAAGACCTATACGGTAACGGTGGTACGGAGCAGCCCGCCTGTGTTAGGCGGCGCCGTGACCATTTCCGGCAACGCCGTATTTGGAGAAACGCTGTGGGCCATCACTTCGGGGCTTATCTCCACGCCAAGCGTAGCGTTGGGAACGCTTTCTTACCAGTGGAAACGCAACAATACCATTATATCCGACGCCACCGGCGCAAATTATACCCTTGCGCAGGCTGATATTGCTGCAACAATTACCGTAACGGTAACGGCGGCTAACACGGAGGGCAGCGTTACTTCCGTCGCTACAGGCGCAGTGGCAAAAGCGCCACAGGCCGCTCCGGCAACGCCCGAGCAGGAGAATAAAACGTCGATAAGCATCACGTTAAAACCCATCGCTAACGCGAAATATGCGAGCGCAGCTACCAATAGCGCGCCCGCCACCTCGAGCGGCAATTGGCAGGACAGCCCCGCATTTACCGGCCTCTCGCCGAATACTACCTATTATTTCTTTGCTTACTATCTGGAAACAGCCACGCACAAGGCAAGCCCGGCAAGCGCAGGATTGGCGGTAACGACGGCAACGGAGGCTTTGCTGATTGATATTACGGCAACCGGCCTGACGCCACCGTTTAATCCCCTCCTTACGGCCTACACCGTTACCTTGCCTTGCGAGGTTAATGACATTACCGTGAGCGCCACGCCGCCGCCCGGCGTTACGGTGGATTATATGCTCAATAATCACCCGGTGCATTTCCCGCTGACGGTCAATCCGGGCGTTACCACGCTGGTGATTCAGGCGGTTTCTGAAGATGGATTCAGTACAAAGGATTATACCATTGCCATCGCCCGCCTGTTCGACGCCTCCATTATCCGCCGCTATTGGGACGATGTGCTGGCGGTAAACCTGAATACCTCCACCAACGGCGGATACACATTCTCCGGCTTCCAATGGACGCGGAACGGGCAGCCCATGGCGAACGAAACAGGCCCGTACCTGTACTTCCGCACTCCGCCGCCGGCTTCCGACCGCTACAATGTGCTGCTCACCACCAACGGGCAAACATTGCCGGTTTGCCGCGAGCTACAGGTAACGCCTGCCGAAGCGCAGCCGGCAGGGCTGCTCGCCTATCCGAACCCTGCCCGCCACACACTCACGATTGAAAACCCGCAGTGGAAAACCGCAAAGCAAACCGATTTGATTAACCTGAACGGAACCCTTGTGCGCAGCTACCCCTCGGCGCGTATTCAGGCCATTGATGTGTCGGGGTTGCCGGCAGGATTATACGTTTTACGGGCGGGCGCTTACACCATAAAAATAGTCATAGAATAAATTCAACGACGAAATCACATGAAAAAATATATACCACTCCTGATAATGGCAAGTACGATAGCGCCGGCGATGGCGCAGGAGCCCCCCTCGGAACAGGCGCCAACCCGCAAATTCCATCGGCATGAAATTTCAATTTACGGCACACTCAGCCGGGCGTTTCTGATGAATGACTATAGAAGTTACAATGTGTCTTTTGCCGGAGATTATACTGACAAGCTGAGTGGTAGTGGCGGCGTAGGTTATACGTTTTTCTTCCATCGGCACTGGGGCATTGCTACCGGTGCTGAAGTGGCGTTTTTTCGTACTGCCCTACTCGCAAGAATACCCGAAAGCTCCCTCGAAACCTATTCGTATGGCGGCGCTACCGAGCCGATGGTTTTTAATAGTACCTTGAATGCTTATCAAGAAACACAACGCGCCACGTATATTCACATTCCGCTGATGCTGCAATTCCAAACCGCCGGCCGCCACAAGTTCTATCTGGCGGCAGGCGCCAAGGCGGGATTAGCCCTTTCGGGCAAATACGAGGCTTCCGCCGCCAGTTTGGAAACTTCGGGCTATTTTCCCGGGAGCGGCCAAACGTTTACCAATATGCCTAATCACGGGTTTACCACCGTTTGGAACCCTTCCTGGACAGGCGCTGTTGACTTCGGGCTGAATGTATCGGCGGCTGCCGAAACGGGCGCCCGCTGGGCAATGGGGAAACACGCGGCGCTCTATACCGGCGTTTATTTGGACTACGGGCTGTTGGATGTAGCGCCGGAAAAAACGGCGGGCGTGGTGAGTTACCAGCCCGCCAAGCCAAGTGAATTTGTGCACAACAGCCTGTTGGCAGCCTACGACCCCACGACCAAAACGGCTTATGTGAAAGAAGTGAACTTGTTTTCGGCAGGAATAAAAATTCGGCTGGCCTTTGGCTGGCGTTATAGTCAGTAGGCAGTCGCTTACGCCTTTTTAGTTTCAGGTTTAAAGTTTAAGGTTGCTGGCGCCGGAAGACAACTTTAAATCGCAGCAGCATTATTTGGGAGCAGTATTTTTTTTCGTTAAACAATTATTTAAAACATTACAAATCGCGCACGCAACGAACATTTCGCGAGCCGCCACCTTCGTACGTATCATTGCATGGAGCCGGGGGTACGTGTCCTGCGGGCCGGTACCAATAATGAACGGCGCCGGACCCTGCTACGTAAGCTGTGTGCACGGTACCGCAATTCCACGATTCGCTGGCACATATCCATAATGATAATCCATGAGAGTCGGGTCCGCCTAATTCAGCGGTTCCCAAGTAGGGTTGCGGATTTTGTGTACTAGTGGCATAATCGCAGAACTCGCGGCTCGAAGGTATTACCCATTGTGTTGGACAGACATTATTTGTACGTCTTGAGTTGGCATTACCTGAATATGCGCCCGCACCTGTGGCTGTGGAATTATAAAAGCGCCCACAACCGTAATGAGCGCCACAACTGCGTGCATGACCACGAATGGTATAACCGGTTGCCGTCGGGTTGGGTTTTCCATCCCACATTAAATCTTCCGCCATCCACCAAGTATTGGTCGGCATTTGTACAATCCGATAAAGGTGATTATCCCGTGTGTCTTTTATCCACGCTTCCCAATTCCCTGCGCCGCTTTGACGTTGGAGGCAACGATGGGTTGCATCCATATATAAGTCAGTTCCGGTGTAGGGACACCAAAGTCCGGGATAACCTGTGGCGTCGGTTATGATTGCCGGCGTAAACGTTACGGCAGCAGTAGCAATGGTGGTTCCGGGCACTGTGAGCGACGTGGCGCCATTGGAGGCAATCAATAGGAACGGCGGAGTTCCTGCCAATGTATAAGAGCTA
>JAITSM010000109.1 GCA_031287815.1 Prevotellaceae bacterium | reverse complement strand
TATTTAACCAACAACCAACAAATAATTATGAAAACATTATCAAAACAAACAAGCCCCCTAACCCCCAAAGGGGGAACGGGGCTTATGCGCTTAACAACAAATTCCCCCTTCGGGGGATTCAGGGGGCTTCTCCTTCTCCCTTTTTTTGTGTCAACCGGGAGCAGGACGGGACACATACCTCATACCTCATACCTCATTTTCAACTTTCAACTGAATACTGCCTTCAACCCTATTTCCGCTGCTTTCTGTTCCATCAGGCGGAAGGCTTCGTGGTAGTCGTTGCGGATGGCGCCGTCTAAAATGGCGTTTTTGATGTATTCCTTGATAATGCCCACTTCGCGGCAGGGGGACAGGTGATAGGTCTCCATAATAATTTCACCGGTAATGGGCGGCTGGAAGTTGCGGACAGCGTCCTTTTCTTCTACTTCTACCAGTTTTTCGCGCACCAGTTGAAAGTTGCGCAGGTGGCGCTGGATGGTCTGTTCGTTTTTTGAGGTGATGTCGGCTTCGCACAAAAGCATTAAGTCTTCGATGTCGTTGCCGGCGTCGAAGAGCAGGCGGCGCACGGCGGAATCGGTAACTTCTTCCTGCGACAGCACTATCGGGCGCAGGTGCAGCTGCACTAATTTTTGCACATACTTCATTTTTTCATTCAACGGCAGCCGCAGTTGCTTGAAGATAGGCGGAATCATCTTCGCGCCGAAAAATTCATGCCCGTGAAAAGTCCATCCCAGCGCCGGGTCATAGTGTTTGGTGGCGGGCTTGGCAATGTCATGAAGCAATGCCGCCCAGCGCAGCCACAGGTTATCGCTTTTTGCCGCCACATTATCGAGGACTTGCAACGTGTGGTAAAAATTATCCTTATGCCCGCGCCCCTCTACTGTTTTCACGCCTTTCAAATGATCTACCTGCGGAAAGACCAATGGAAGCAACTTGGTTTTGTCCAGCAGCAGAAATCCCACCGACGGTTTTTCCGACAGCATTATTTTTTGCAGTTCGTCGGTTATCCGTTCCGTTGAAATGATTTTTATCCGCTCGCGGTTGCGTGCTATCGACGCCAGCGATTCGGGCACAATGCTAAAACCTAATTGTGCGGCAAACCGGATAGCGCGCATCATGCGCAACGGGTCGTCGCTGTAGGTGGCGTCGGGGGCGAGGGGCGTACGTATCAGCCCTTTTTGCAAGTCGCCTACGCCGCCGAACGGGTCTACCAAGTTGCCGTAATCCGCTTTTTGCAAGCTAAATGCCAAAGCATTTATAGTAAAATCGCGGCGGCGCTGGTCATCTTCGAGCGTACCGTTTTCCACAATCGGCTTGCGCGAGTCGGCGCGATACGATTCTTTGCGCGTGCCGACAAATTCAATATCCATATTGTCATAATGCAGCATGGCCGTGCCGAAGTTCTTAAACACCACTACCGACGCCTGCAATTGTTTTCCGACTTCTTCCGCCAGCGCAATGCCGCTGCCTTGTACCACAATATCTATGTCTTTCGAGGGGCGTTGCAGGAAATAATCCCGCACATAGCCGCCAATGACGTATACCTGTACGCCTAACCGCTCGGCCGTTTCCGACACAACAGTAAAAATTTTCCGCTGCAAAAAACGCATGAAAACGAAAGTTAAAAGTTAAAAACTAAGAGTTAAGCGTTGGCTGGCGCCGGAGCATTGTATCCGTCAACTGCCGACTGCTACTGCTGACTGAGAACTCCCCTACGGATTATAGCGCGCTTCTTTCAATAAGTGTAAAGCGTCCGCTGCCTGCCACAATTCTTCCAGCGAACAGCCGGTGCGTTCCGCATAGTGTTTAACAATGCAGAAGCCGGTAAAAATAACCGCTTTCCCCGGCGACTCTTGCGTAAACTCCGGCGTGAAGGGCGCCTCCCCAATGAATTTCTGAATCGTTAAAAAGCCGGTATGGTAAAGCAGTTGTTGCTCTATCAGGTATTCCCACATTTGCCGCTCGTTGTTCACACACCATTGCCATTGCTCCGGCGTGAAGCCGGCCAGCCGTTCCATCGATTGGCCGGGGAAACATTTTTCCAAAGCATACAACAATTTGCCTTCATAAAGCATCATCGCCAGCAACGTTCTCGCCTGCCCGGAAGGCTCCGGATATTCGCCCAGCAGCCATGTCCGCACGCACTCCGGCGCAATGCGCTCAGGGCGCATGTTGTATTGCTGGTAATGCGCATAACCCAATTGCGCATAAAGCGGGTAATCGTGTCCCAGAAAACGGTCTAACCCGATGCCTATCGCCTCTTCGGTAAGCATGATGGCTGTATTAAAACCGGACACGTAAGCTATCACGCGGGGCGTTGGCAACGAAGGGAAATAGAATTTCACATGCTTGAACGCGCTGGTCAGCTCTTCGTTTAAAGCGTCCATACCGGAAAAGGCCTCCCTGGTTTTCTCGTAAGCGCTTTGCACGACCTCGTGTTGCATAAACCGCAGCAACAGCTCGGGATATAAAGGATTCCGGCTGTTGCCGATGCTGATAATTTGCCCGTTGAACGTATCAAAAAAAGCGCCGTATTTCTCCTGCAATTCCGGAATCTGTTGGTAGGCGCCGTCTTGAACAATAGCATATAATTCCCGGTCTAACCGCTCTACTGCAATTTCCAAATCAATATCGCTGATAACCGCTTCCTGTGAACGGCATCCGGCAAAAAGCAATAAAGCAAAATAAAGAGTGATGCGTTTCATTTATTTCTAAACTTGTTTTCCTGCAAAGGTACTAAAAGATGTTGAATTTTAAATCTGCCCTGTCATAAGCAAAAATCCGATTTTTTCCTGTAAATTTGCCGAAAAGTTTGGTATGAAAGTCGGTTTGCTTTTTGGGTCGTTTAATCCGGTACATATCGGGCATTCGGCTATTGCCAACTATATGTACGCCTGCTACCGGCTGGAAGAGGTTTGGTGGGTGGTTACGCCGCAAAACCCGCTGAAAACCGCGCAAACGTTGGCAGGCGCTTCGCACCGGTTAGCAATGGCGCGGCTGGCGGTGGCGGCCTTTCCGCCTTTCCGGGTTTGCGATATTGAATTTTCCCTGCCCGCGCCGACGTATACCATTGATACGCTCCATGCCTTGCAGGAACGTTATCCGCAGCATGAATTTTACTTGATTATCGGCTCTGACAACTGGTTACAGTTACCTAAATGGAAAGGATTTAAACAGCTCCTATCTGAAGTGGAATTATTGGTATATCCCCGCCTGGGATATGAATTGCCGGAATCGGCACAAAATCCTTCCAATATACATTTTACCGATGCCCCCCGTTTGGAAATAAGTTCTTCGTTTATCCGCTCCGCCTTTGCGAAGGGGCTGCTTTTGCCTTGCTTCCTTTCGCCGGAGGTGTACCAATATATTATGCAATATCAGTTATACCAGACCCCTTGATTTCCGAAGGATAGGGGCGGTTATTTACGGTAAATCTCAGGGGAAAAACCGCATTTGCAGCCAAACCGCCAATCCTGCCAGCAGCAGGGCGGGCAAGAGGTTGATAATTTCCAGCCGCCGTATTTTCAATAGATTTATACTTAGCCCGATTAAAATAATGCCGCCGGTCACCGAAATTTCGGAGATAACCGGCGCAGGAATAGCCGTTCCCGCAAGCGACGCCAGCACCGTGACGCCGCCTTGAAACAGCAAAAGCAACGCCGCAGAGAAAAGCACGCCGATACCCAAACCCGCCGCAAGCATCATGGCGGAGAAAAAGTCCATCACCGATTTTGCCAGCAGCAAATCGGACGTTTTGCCGAGCCCTTCTTCTATGGCGCCGACAATGGTCATCGAGCCCATGCAAAAAAGCAGGAACCCGGTGACGAGCCCTTCGGTAAAACGGTCGTTTTGCGAGCGGGTTTGGGCTTTGATGTAGCGGCCGAGCTGTTCCGTCCGTTCTTCCAGCCGCAGCTTCATGCCGATAAACCCGCCCACTATCAAACTAAGCACCACCACCAGCGGCGACGCTATAGGTATCGCCATTTTCACGCCCAGCAGCAGCGTAAATAATCCTACCGCCTGAAAATAGCCATTATGGTATTTTTCCGGCAGGTTTTTTTTAAATACCAACCCGATGCTGCTTCCGGCAATAATAGCCGCCGTGTTTACCAATGTGCCAACCATCCCTTTTTTTTTGTGCAATATTAAGAAAAAGTAACGGATTGAGCAAATTAGTCATTAGTCGTGAATCGTGAGTCATTAGTCGTGAGTCGGCTGGCGCTTTTTTAATGGAGAATGGAGCATGGAGAATTGAAAATGGAGAATGTCTCTTGAGGCGCCAGCCAATTCTCCATTCTCCATTTTCAATTCTCCATTAAAAAAAAACCGCCGGCATGTTTCCATACCGGCGGTTTTTCAAATTTACGGCAAAGGCTGTCGGCGTCAGCCACTGCCTACTGCCTACTGCCTACTACCTACTGCTACTGGGTCTACGGTATCAGCACGCTCTGGATCTCATTCCACGGGCCTTTTTCGCCGGTGGTGTTTTCCCAGCGGAGGCAGTAGTAGAACAGCTTGCCGCGCTGGTTCTCTTCAAAGGTGAGGCGGAACGGCGAGTGGGTGTCGAAGCTCGACTGCGTGAGCTCGGCACGGCTCGCCGGCGGCGTGTCGAGGACGGCGGAAATCATCTCCGCACCCTGCACCCCGAA
>JAITSM010000150.1 GCA_031287815.1 Prevotellaceae bacterium | reverse complement strand
ATAAAATATATTTTGGAAAAGATACGGGAAAAAAGCGCATTTCCCCGCAAGGTAACTATGCTGGCTTCCGGTACAAGATATTATTTTGAATAATGATAAAAAGGGTTGTTTGCCTTTTGGGTGTCCTGTTTGGCAGCAATGCGAATAACAGCGCGAATGCAGGCTTCGCTTACACGAATACGAACATCGTGGCTTCGAATGCGAATACGAATGTCAGCTCCCAGCTATGCTTGAAGATTTTTTTAAGGCAAAAACCTTGGCACTTGCCAAAAAATAAAAACGTAAACAGGGTATTAGTAGATTTCCGAAAATTCCCTTTTAACCAGCAAAGAAAAATGAAGCGATTAGGTAACTTATATGATCGGATTTGCAGCCTTGAAAATTTGCAATTAGCGGACGCAAAAGCCCGGAAGGGTAAACTTCGTTCACACGGCGTTATTAAGCACGACCGGAACCGGGAACAAAACCTAATCAATTTACACGAAACCCTGAAAAACGGTACTTTCAAAACTTCTAAATACGACATTTTTACCATTTACGAGCCAAAAGAGCGCAAAATTTACCGATTGCCCTACTTCCCCGACCGTATAGTACACCACGCTGTAATGAATGTTTTGGAGCCTATTTTTGTTTCGATATTCACAGCGGATACTTATAGCTGTATTAAGAACCGGGGTATTCACGCAGCGGCTAAGAGAGTAAAAAAGGCATTGCAGAAAAACCCGGCAGAAACAAAATATTGTCTAAAAATAGACATTCGGAAATTTTACCCTTCAATTGACCACGATATTTTAAAGCGGTTACTCCGCCGCAAGATAAAAGACGTGCGGTTACTTTCGTTATTGGACGAAATTATAGATTCTGCCGATGGCGTACCCATCGGGAATTATTTATCCCAATATTTCGCAAACCTGTATTTAACCTATTTCGACCATTGGTTAAAGGAAAAGAAAGGTGTAAGGTTCTATTTCCGGTATGCCGATGACATTGTAGTATTGCACCACGACAAAAGATATTTGCACGGTTTATTCAGGGAAATGCAGGCATATTTAGCCGAAAATTTGAAACTTGAAATAAAAAGTAATTGGCAAATTTTCCCGGTAGCCGCCCGCGGAATTGATTTTGTCGGGTACGTGTTTTACCACACCCATACGCGGCTGCGGAAAAACATTAAACAACGCTTTTGTCGCCGTTTGGCACGAATAAACAAGCGCCAAGTAACGGAAAAAGATTTTAAGCAAAATATTTGCCCATGGTGGGGATGGGCGAAATATTGTAATAGTATCAATTTAATAAACAAACTTTCTAAAAATTCAAAATATGAAATCAAATTCGGATGTTAGACCGCCCATTTTGCAAGATTTGGGCGATGGAAGCTGGCACTACAATTACAACATAAAAGAAGTACAGAGAAAAACGGAAAGCGAGGAAGAAAAAACCGTTTTTGAGTACGAAACGATACACATTTGGGGGCAACCCAAGTATGAAACGCTTGTGCCGCTCGTTATTGCAGAGCAATACAGCCCTTCAAAGGAAACATCTTTGATAAACAAGTATAATGCTTATGCCCTCAAATTATCTACCAACAAACAGGATAAAAATGACTACGAGGCATATTTAGCGCATACTTTTGAAATCAAAGCAATGGTTAAGCAGGATTTGCAGGACATTAATACCAACATGCCATGAATACACTTGTAAAATTTATATCCGGGATTTCGGGGGCCATTATAGCCTGTTTTGTACAAACAATACCTTTTGCCTTGATTTGCATTTTTGCAGTATTTGTCGATTGTATTTCCGCGTTCAGATTATCATTAAGGGTAAAAGTAAAATTCCCGGAACAATGTACAGGAAAATTAAAATCAGATTCGGCAAAGCGGATGTTTGGCATGTTATTTATGATTTATTCTGTTATTCTACTGTTATACACAGTAGATAAATACATTTTCACGTTTATGGATATGTATTTGGCGAACATTACTGCCGGAGCCTTCTGCATGGTACAAGTTCTTTCAATTCTTGAAAATGAAAGTTCATGCAACGAAGCTAAATGGGCAAAAGCATTGCAGAAAATTTTAATTGATAAAACAAAACGACATTTTGATATTGATTTATCTAATTTAACAAATAAAGAAAATGAAAATACTAATTGACAACGGACACGGGATAGAAACTCCCGGAAAGCGTTCACCGGTATGGCCGGATGGTTCTCAACTTTTCGAATGGAAATATACGCGGGAAATTGCCAGGCGCGTAGAATCGGAATTGCAAAAGCAAGGCATTGATGTGGACCGGATAGTAAAGGAAGATACAGATGTTTCACTTTCGGAACGCTGCAAACGAGCAAACGCCATTGCTGACAAAGTAGGCATAAAAAATTGCCTCTTAGTCTCCATTCACAACAACGCCTTAGACACCGGCAGGGCCAGCGGGTGGGAAATTCATACTTATTTGGGAAAAAGCCAAAGCGACGAATTCGCTACCACATTCTGGAATGAAGCAAAATCAATTCTGCCGGTAGGCACGAAAATGCGCGGCGACCACTCGGACGGCGATCCCGATTTTGATAGCAATTTTGCCATACTTCGAGATACAAAATGCCCGGCAGTTCTCACGGAGAACCTGTTTATGGACAATCCCAACGATTGCCGCTACCTTCTATCAAATGAAGGCAAGGAAGCGATAACAAAAATTCATGTACAATCAATCTTAAAAATTGCAAGAAAATGAAAAAATACCTCATCATAGCCATCATTATTTTCTCGCTCCTTGCCACCATTGCCGGGCTCACGGCCCGCGTAAACCATCTCGCCAACGAGCGCAACATCTACCAAAGCAACACCTACGTGTTGCTCGACAGCCTGCGTCACTACAAAGTAAACGACAGCTTGAATGCCGCTTCCGCAAAGCAGCTCCAGCTGACGTTAGAAGAATACGAGCAATACCGCACATCCGATTACGCGTTAATCAAGCAACTCCAAGCTGACAAAAAGCGCCTCGAACAGGTAACGACTGTACAAACAGAAACGACCTACGAAGTATCTGCGCCGGCGGTAGAGCGAGTGGTAGTACGGGACAGTATCATCCGCGACACGGTGCGTTGCTACGTATATGAGGACACATGGCTATCCTTCGACGGCTGCATTACCGGCAGTGTTTTTGACGGAACTGTCCGCAGCCGCGACAGTCTGCTATATGTAGAACATATTGTACCGAAAAGGTTTTTGGGATTTCTTTGGAAATACGGCGTGCGGGAACGCCGGCAGGAAATTATCTCCAAAAACCCGCACACCGAAATAGTAGGAGCGGAGTTTATAACGATTCGAGACCGATAAGCTCTTATAATATTTTGATTTATAACATATAATAATGTTATGATATTAAAAGTTTTTTAAATTAGATAAATAAATTTGTATAGATAGAATATTCTATCTATATTTGCATAAAATTTAATTTAACACCGGAGCCCCACCGGCCTAAAAACAGGGACAAACATCATGGAAAAAATCCAACAATTAGGAACAATCGTTTCTGAAACTCTCACAAAACGCGGCTTGCGCTGTAAATTATGGAACAAAGGCGAAATTTTCCGCCTGTATCTGTATAGCGATGCGCTATACGACACAAAAAAATGTAAGCAAACGGCATACATTGACCTGAAGCGCTACTGCGTGCATGTTAGCACCGAATGCCCGTCGCAACCCGATGTATGGTGTATTTCACAAAGTAGAGAAGCGGAAGGATGGTTTGAAAAGTGGGCGCGATATACGCGCTTTGTCGCCTATAAATTAGGTGTTATAGCCGAACAGAAAGTCGAAGCACAAGCCAAACAGGAAGCACAGGAACGCATCAACGAAACCTATCCAATAGTCAAAGGCTACTATCTGGAGTGGCGCTCTGTGCGCATACCGATTAACAGCTTTGGGAAACTTGCTACCCGCAACCGGCAGCATATCCGCACATGGGAAGGCTTTTTAAACCTTGTGCCACGCGGGTTTGTCACTCTAACAGACAATGAATATGTGGTTGCAAAAAGCAAAGAAGGGGATATGGTTGAACCATACACTACTCCTAATTTCTCGTAATGGAATTACAGGAATTACAAATCCGTATTAAGGGCTCCAATCTGTGGTGTAAAAATGGGTTGGAGCGCCTTTATTTTGACTATCGGACACGCCGGTCAAACGTTGTCTATAAGTGCTGGTTTGAAGTGGTCAATGACCGTTTGGACGTGTTTGTAAAAGTGTGGTCAAGCACAGAGTCTGAGTTTTGGTGTGTCCTCGAAGCAGAGCAGCTACAAGCGGAGTTCCGGCAGCAGTTTCACGAATTGATAAACGATTGTGAATTGCGCCGCCGAAAGATACCAATACATATTCGTTTGCAAGATGACGTGCCGCCAGTAGTATCCGACAATGCCATGCCTCACCAACGCCGCGCCGTTGAGTTTTTTGCGACCATGAAAGTGGGAGCGCTCATCGGTGACACCGGCGTAGGTAAATCAAAAATAGCGATTGACCTTGCATATAGCCGCTACATGGCAGGCAGAATAAATAAGGTGCTGGTATTTTCACCATGCACGGCCAGGAGCAATTTTTACAATCAAATTGTAGAACATTGTCCCGCCAGCGCTATTGAATGGAAAATACTCGGCATTGAAAGTATGAGCAGCAGCGACAGCACTTACCTCGACGCCCTCAACTACGCTGATGCCGGGACCATGATTATTGTCGATGAAAGCGACCTTTGCAAAACGCATGACGCTATCCGTAGCGAACGCATCCACGAGGTTTGCAAAAAAAGTAGCTACAAACTCATTATGACCGCTACTCCGGTAACTGACAATGTGCATAACCTATACATGCAGTACACATTGTTAAGTCCGCATATTTTCGACTGCAAAAATTGGAGGCAATTTGAGAACATGTTTGTCATGCGTAGCGGGTTTAACGATGAAATAATAGGCTACAAAAACCTCGATTATATGATTTCACTGGTAGAACCCTATACGATGCAAATTCGTAAAGAGGAATGTATGACATTGCCGGATAAAACATTTATCACCCTGACCTGCCCGCTTACCGATAATCAACGAAATTATTATGATGACACAAAAGAGCGCTTACTGGAGCTTATTGACAGTGGTAACTACACAGCCGAAACGATATTCTTGCACCTTACCCGCCTGCAACAGATAGCCTGCGGATACCTGCATAGCAAGCGTAGCGGCTACGAATATTTAGGCATAAACAAATTTAAGTTGCTTGACAAATTACTGAACAAAACAGACCAATATATTTTCTTTTGCAAGTACCTTTTTGAGATAGACTTATTGCGCGATTATCTTGGCGATTGCGCCGTGTTCACCGGAGAGAACCCAAAGGAGCGCGACGCCGAATTACGGCGATTCACTGCCGGAGAAACACGCTTCTTTGTAGCCACCACGTCCGCCGGCGGCCGGGCACTGAATGGGCTGCAAATAGCGCACAATCTCATTTATTTTAGCAACTCGTTCAAGTGGGGCGAAAAGGTACATTCGCTTGGACGCATTGACCGGAAGGGGCAGGCACAGCCGATGCGGGTATTTAACCTGCTCACCGAATCCGGCATTGATTTTAAAATTATGAAGAATCTCAACCGGAAGCAAGACCTTGATGCGGAAGTTCGCTTAATTTTGAGCGATAAGGAAAAATTACGTACATTTGTCAAAGAATTAGGCGACACGCCGCAATATGAAATTACTATGGACAGGACAACTACTACTGAAATCCTGAAAGGAACCAGCGCAAAACTATACAAAGTAGTTGCGCCGTTCGCCATGAATAAGCAGGTCGTCGCGGAATTTGAAGGCTATCCAATACTGACTGACGACAATTATTTATGGTTTATTATTTCGGATGGAAAGAGCATGCTTGCGTTTGCGGCTATAAGACGGCTTGCTTCATGTGTTGAGTTTACTAATGACTACGTACTCCCGGAATACCGGAAGAAAAACATCCACGCAAAACTACTTGTCGAACGTATTAAATGGTGCAAAGAAAACAAAGTAGAGCTAATAAAAGCAGACTGCACGAATGCCTGTTTCCCGCATTATAAAAAAGCAGGTTTTAATGTGGTTAAATCATGGCAGAAATGGCATAAAGTAGAACTTACGTTGTGAAAAAACAGTACCTAAGCACGAATGTTTACGATGCTGCCAACGAGCGTATAGATTACATATTCAAAAATTTTGAAAACATCTACGTTTCGTTTTCGGGCGGCAAAGATAGCGGGGTTGTACTCAACCTCGTTCTCGATTATATGCGTCGCCATAATATCAAAAAGAAAATAGGCGTACTGTTCATCGACCTCGAAGCCTTTTATAAGGGCACTATTGACTTCATCGAAAAAATGATTTTCGATAATTTAGACTTGATAGAGCCATATTGGGTATGCTTGCCAATGCTCACTACCAATGCTGTGTCAATGTATGAATTATATTGGATATTTTGGGAGGAAAGCAAGCGCGACAGGTGGGTGCGCCCGATGCCGGCACATCCCTTTATCATCAACACCGGCAACAATCCTTTTGACTTCTACAAGCCAAATATGACCTTTGAAGAATTTATTGCACAATTCGGCGACTGGTACGCGCGGGCGCATGGCAGCGCATACACGGCCTGCCTGGTGGGGATACGGACAGATGAAAGCTTGAATCGCTTCCGAGCCATTGCCCGCGACGACAAGGGAAATTATGACGGTAAAATATATTCAACCGTCGTATCGGATAATGCCGTAAACTTTTATCCAATATATGACTGGCACGTGAACGATATTTGGACATACAACGGCAAATATCACAAGCCCTACAACCATATTTACGACCTATTCTATAAAGCCGGCGTGCCGCTTCATAAGATGCGTATTTGTGAGCCTTACGGCGACGAACAAAAGGCAGGATTGAATATGTTCAAAGTGATTGAGCCGGATACGTGGTTTAAAGTCGTGGATAGGGTTTCCGGTGCGAATTTCGGCAACATCTATGCCGGAAGTAAAGCCACCGGCGCAAAACGGATAGAGTTGCCGGCTGGCCATACATGGAAAAGTTACTGTAAATTCCTGTTAAAGACACTGCCGAAAGAAACACGCGATATTTATGTAACAAAATTTGTCCGGTTCATTCGCTACTGGTCGCAGGTGGGCTGTCCAATTGCTGATGAAGATATTCTAACACTCGAAAAACTTGCGCCGGATGCTTTTATAAATATACACACATACAGTAATCGTGGAAAAGGCGGTAAAGAAGTAATAAAAGCCAAAGCCATTCCCGACGTACTGCCGGGTTTGGATAATAAAGCCGACTTCCTTTCATGGCGCCGGCTGTGCATGACAATCTTAAAGAATGATATCACTTGCCAATCGTTATCCTTTTCGATAACCAAGCGGCAGGTGCTAAAGCAAAATGAGCTGCTAAAAAAGTATAGGAACGAATTATGAACGAAGCAATAACACAAAAAGCAAAGGAATTATGCGCGTTAATATCTGGAATTTCGGATATTGACGAAAAAATAGACGCGCTGAACTATGTTCGTGCAGAGCTGCACGAGGTAAGCCCGCTCAGGCACCACCCCGTAGATTTTGTGGCGTGGGAAAAATCGGAAAAAGTAGAAGGTAATGACTACAATCCAAACAGCGTGGCGCCGCCAGAAATGGCGTTGCTTATTACCTCTATCGAAGAAGACGGCTACACCATGCCGATAGTAGGTAACCCGGAAGAAGATACTATCAGGATTGTGGACGGTTTCCACCGCCGGCAGTCGGAACGAAAATCTAAGAAAATAAGAGAAAGCACATTTGGGCGCCTGCCACTATCGTTCATCAGGGAAGGTAACCGGGAGCTTGACAACCGTATGGCATCGACCATCCGGCACAACCGTGCACGCGGCTCACACGACATCGACCTGATGAGCAATATTGTAAAAGAACTGATTTTATTGGGGCGCAAGGAAACGTGGATAAAGAAGCACATTGGCATGGACATGGATGAAATACTACGCCTGAAGCAACTCACCGGTATTGCGTCATTATTCGCCGACAATGAATTTTCACAAGCATGGGAGGTAGAAAATGGGTAAATATCCTAAATTTTTTATAGCCAAAAACCCGATGGCCGACCCCGACGGCGTGTATATTTATCACAGCCAAAAACCACGATTTTTAGCAAAAGTAGAAAACAATGCCTTTGAGGTAGTCGATGACGTAGATGCAATGATTGAATATTATAAAGGAAATACCAATAAGGTACAAGGCCTGTTCCGGGCAATGGAGAAATGGTACGTCGCATATAAGATACACAAAAAAAATGGATAAGTTCACGAAAAAAATAAAATATCTAAAATGTCGTGGTTTCTTTCCTGACTACTGTGGCATAGTATATACTTCCGGTATTATGCGCAAGTTGGCAGGTAAAAATGCAAACGGTAATCCCGGACACTTTTCTCCTGAACAAAAGAAGAAAATTATTGCCGGGATTGAAAAATTAATTTCGGAATTAAAAGAGTGTGCCAATAGGGCCGAAAGTAATAAAAAAGTACCTGAATAGCCTATTTATGGGCTTCTTTTCGGGTGCTTTATTTCTAAATAGGTAATAATTAACGCTGGTTGCGGAGAGGGAGGGATTCGAACCCCCGGAAGCTCTCACTTCAACGGTTTTCAAGACCGCCGCAATCGACCACTCTGCCACCTCTCCTGTTTTCGAGGGTGCAAAGATACAATTATTTTGAAATATTTAAAATTATTATTTGACCAATTCGTCAAAGTCCGCTTCCAGCGGTTTGTTATTGATGAAGTCGTACAACGCAATTTGCCGTAACAGGTAATAATAATTCCAATAGTTGCGCAAGGCGCTCACAAAATTTTGTTGCGAGCGGTCGCGGTCTAATTGGGCATTGTTCATGTCGGTAATCGTGATTTTGTCAATGAGAAACCGCGCTTTGGATACTTCATAGCGTTTCTGCGCCACCGTGTCGGACTTGGCGGCTATGTTAAACTGTATTTCCTGCATATTAAATTGCCGTACTTTCAGCACTACGTCCTGTTCAAAATCCGCCAACGATTGGTCTATCTGCGTTTGCACTACCTGTTGGTTTGACCTGGCCATGCGTACGCGCCCTTTTCCGCGCCCCCAGTCAAGAATAGGCACCTGTAGCGAGATACGCGCCGTTTGCATGTCTATCGGGTTTTCGTACGCCTCAAAGAAATCGGTTGCCTGCTGGTTAAGCCCGAAAGAAAGGTTGATGTCGGCTTGCAAGCCGGTACTCGCTTTTTCTTGGGCTACCTGTTTTTCCGCTTCTATCAATTGCCGCTGGTAGCCGAGCAAGTCGGGATTATTTTTTCGCGACCACATCATCACTTCTTCCAAATCAAGGACGGTTTTGGGAACGCGGGTGGGCAGGACAATGGAAACGGTTACCAGTTCGTTGAATCCAAGAAATGAACGCAGGCGGTTTTGATAGGTGTCTACGTCCAGTTGTGCTTGATTCAACGAAGAGCCGGCGTCCAGGTAATTTAATTCCGATTGCAGTAAATCATTTTCGCCGATAGTCCCGATATTGTAACGCCCCTGCGCGATTTTGTGCAACGTGTCGTTGTTGGCATAGTTAAATTTGGCAATAGCTAAATTCTGTTGGGCGGAAGCAAGGTCAAAGAAATATTGGATAGCGCGCAGCGAAATAGCTTCCATTTGTTTCAGGTAATTTCGTTTGGCTTCTTCGTAGCGCAACGGCTCTATTTTGCGATCCCATTTCCATTCATTCACGCCGAAAATGGACTGCTGCAAACTGACGCTGATAGGCACCGACCGGTACTGAGCGCCTTCATATTGATTAAAGCTTTTTGAAAAACGGTCTATCCGGTCTAACGAAGACGTTACCAAAATCACTCCGCCGGTCGGCAAATTCTGCGAGATAAAAAGCGATCCCGCTACTTGATTGGTAAAGCTCGGCAAATATTCGGTAACCAGGTTGCCAGCGCTGTCACTTGTGTTCCATGCCGTATATTGCCGTGAAAAATCGGGAAGGCTTGCCGAAAAATTCAGCGACGGCAATTGATTTGCACGGTACGACCGGTATTGCCAGTAGCTTGCCAAATACGTATTTCTTTGGCGAACCGCGTCGGGCGACTGTTCTTGCGCCAAACTCAAAACTTCTTCCAGCGTATAAGTATAATTATATTGCTGCACCGTTTGCGCCATTGCCTGGCCGGCACAGCAAGCAAGAAGTAAAAAAATTAGTCGTTTCATTATGGCTGTGTTGTTAGTTATTTCTATCGTCATACTATAGGTTTAGGTTATTCATACCTCAGCGATTCTATCGGGTCGCGGTCGGATGCCCGCTTGGCAGGCGAATAGCCGAAAATCACGCCCACGGCCGCCGATACGCCAAAAGCAACCACAATAGAAAAAAATGAAATGAGTGTTTTTATATCAAATACTTTTTCGATAATTAGCGACAGCCCGACGCCGAGCAGTACGCCAATCGCGCCGCCTGTTACGCTTATCAGGATAGCTTCGGAGAGAAATTGCGCTACAATGTCCTGCTTTTTTGCGCCGATAGCCAGCCGCGTTCCGATTTCCTTGATACGCTCCATGACCGAAGCGAACATAATGTTCATAATGCCGATGCCGCCTACCAGCAAAGAGATGCCGGCAATTGCGCCCAATACAATATTAAAAATATCTTTGGTGCGCTGTTGTTGTTTTAATAACAATTCAGGCACGGTAATTTCATAGTCTTTTACTTCCTGGTGCCGCCGCAGGAGCATGCGCCCCAACACTTCTACCGCCGAATTGATTTGGTCGGTTTCTTTCACCTGCACAATAATCCGGTCGAGTTGGTGGTAGTTGGAACTTGCCGCATCGTTGGTGGAAGAAGAGGAAGATTGCCGGATAGTTATTCTGCCGCCGCTAACCCTGATGCTGGTAGCGTTTTGCCCCTGCATCGTGTTTACCAGCGCGCGGTTTTGATAGCGCATCAACATGGTTTTAATCGGGATGTACACATTGTCGTTATTCATGTTTACGCCCGCATTGTCGAAAGTAGAAGTAGTCGTTACCTGGCTTTTTTCAAGCACGCCTGTTACGCATAGCCAAATACCGCCGAACTTGATGTATTGCCCGATAGGGTCTTCGTTATTGAATAACTTGGTTTTTACATTATGCCCGATGACGCACACCGGCAAGCCATGCTCATTTTGGTATTCCGTGAAATAATCGCCGCCCGATAATCCCAAATTGTATAAATGGAAAAAATCGGTGGACACCGCTAAAATCTTTGCCGGGTAACGGACGCCGCCATGTACGACAAACGTGCTGACGGTTACTTCGGGGCTTATCCGTTCTATGCCCGGCAACACGCTCCGGATAGCTTCCGCGTCGGCCAGCGTGAGTCCGGGAGAATATTTCCGCGCTTCTTTTTCTCCGCCTTCCTGCGTGGCGTCTTCTCCTGCTACATCTTCTGCGGGAGTAATAACAATATTATTTACGCCCACCATTTTAATTTGCTCCAGAATTTCCTGTTGTGCGCCGTTCCCGATAGCCAGCATGCTAATCACGGCCGCCACGCCGAAAATAATACCCAATGCCGTAAGCATGGATTTGAGCTTATTCCCCAGAATGCTTTCAATAGCAATATGGATGTCGTGCAGATATCTATTGATGAAAAACATATCCGAAGCAGGTTATTCTTGATTGGGCTGTGGCTGCGGCAACTGCGGCTGTTGCTGCTGTGGCTGAATCTGCGGCAACTGTGGCTGGCGTTGGCGCCTTTGGACACGATTGTTTGTGTCGCCGGGTACAGCCGTTTGCCCAACTTGGCCTTGCATGAACTGCGGCGGCGGTTGCCGCATCATTTCTTCCATCATTTCTTTCATTTTCTTTTCCTGTTCTGCAGCTTCCTTTTGTTGTCTTTCTTCTGCTTCTTTCTTTTCTTTCACGCGTTGTTTCAGGATGTCGATATATTCTGCTCCGGCAAGTTTAAAGTTTTCGGCGTTTTTCGGCAATGATAAATAAATTTCATCGCCATCTTTCAGCCCCTGTTCTATCACGCGGAAATTATCGTTCATTTCACCGGGTACAATCACTTGCTTAACGCCATTGGCGCGATAAACATACGTCAGGGTATCCGTGCCGAACAGGGCTTCCAGCGGAACATACAGCGCATCGTCGAAGGAAGCGGTGATGATTTTGTTGGAAGTGGTCATGGAGGGGCGCAAAATCGGGTCGCTCTCGTGGACGCGCACGATAACTTCAAATACTTTGGCGTCGGCGTTTTTCAGCTGTTCGCCCACATTGGACACTTCGGTAATAACGCCGGTATATTGTTTTTCAGGAAACGCATCCACGCCCAAGCGCACCGGTTGCCCTATTTTTATTTTACTGATGTCAATTTCGTTCACGTAGGTTTTCGATTCCATCACCGACATGTCGGGAAGCGTAGCAATAACGGCATCAAAGGGCGAAATACTCGACCCGACTTTGCGTTTGTCGCCGCTCCATTCGCGGTAATAAATCACCATGCCGTCATTGGGCGCATAAATAACAAATTTCTCCAGGACATTCAGCAATTCCTGCAATTCCCGCTCTTTTTGATACAGGTTGATGAGTACGTCTTTAATCTGCCCTTCGGCTTGCGCTACCTTGAGGGTATAGTTTTGCAGCTCCTGCTGGTAGGCGCGGTCGGCGCGTTCAAGGTTATTTTGCGCTTGCCGCTGGGTGGCCGGCGGCTCATACACCGACTGCTCTACGGCAATTTGTTTTTCTTCCATGTCAAATTTCAGGTTGACCAGATTGTCCCGAATACCGCGCAGGTTAAGGGAAGTATCGAGTAACGTGCGTTCCAGTTGCGCGCGTACTTTTTCCACTTCGTCTTCCAGGTCTTTTTTCCGGGAATCGGCGGCAGTGCGGTCGAGCGTCGCCACATAATCGCCTTTTTTGACCACCGTTCCTTCCGGTATCAAATCCTGAATTTTTATTTCCTGCAGGCGAATACTGCGCGCCCGCAAGCCTTCAGGCCCTTCGATACGCTCCATGCTTTGCGCTTTTAGCTCACCGGTAGTGGCTACGATAACCTCAAAAGGCCCGCGCTTCACCTCCACTTCCTGTTCCAATGTAGTAGTGCTGGAAGAAAAACCGAGCACCCAAATCAGGAGCGCCGCTATGACCGCTCCCACGATGATAAACCATTTTTTCTTTTTCATTTCGTAATAAAAATAGGATTTGACGTGCGAAGATACAAAAAATCTTTTCAATAACAAATTTTTTTTTTGTATCTCCAATTTTTTTATTACCTTTGCAACCCTTTTAACAAAAATTATTAACAAAAAACGAAACAGAAACATGTTAAAACATTACGAAACCGTTTTCATTGCAACTCCCGTTTTATCTGACAGCCAGGTAAAGGAAGCGGTAAAAAAGTATCGTAACTTCATCACCGAAAACAAGGGGGTGATAGTGCACGAGGAAGACTGGGGTATGAAAAAGCTGGCATACCCGATTCAGAAAAAAACCACCGGTTTTTATCACTTGATCGAATTTCAGGCAGAGCCTTCGTTCATTGAGGCATTGGAGGTACAATACCGCCGCGACGAACGTGTCATCCGCTATTTAACCTTCAGCATGGATAAACATGCCGTAGAATATGCCGAAAAACGCCGCACCGTGCGCGCCGAAAAGAAAGCGGAAAAAACAGAAAAAAACGTTAAGAAAGAGGAGGAATAATCCATGAGCACACCACAACAAACACCCAATGAAATCCGGTTTTTAAATCCGCCGACAGTGGATTTGAAGAAGAAAAAATATTGCCGTTTCAAAAAAGCGGGCATCAAATATGTGGACTACAAAGATGCGGAATTCTTAAAGAAATTCTTGAACGAACAGGGTAAAATTTTACCGCGCCGGCTCACCGGCACGTCGTTGAAGTTCCAGCACAAGGTGTCGCAAGCGGTCAAACGCGCCCGCCATTTGGCATTGCTGCCCTACGTAACCGATTTGTTGAAATAATTTAGAGGAGAAAAAAGCGTATGGAAATAATCTTAACACAGGACGTCTCTAATTTAGGGCACAAAAACGATATTGTAGCAGTGCGTAACGGCTATGCAACGAATTTTCTTATTCCGAAAGGCTACGCGGTGCTGGCGACGGCATCAGCAAAAAAAGTGCATGCCGAAAACATGAAACAACGCGCCCACAAGGAAGCAAAATTGCAGGAAGCCGCGCAATCGGTAGCCACGAAGCTCGAAGGAATTACGGTGGCTATTGCTACGAAAGTGAGCAGTACCGGGAAAATTTTCGGCTCCGTCAATAACATTCAAATTGCCGAATCCCTTTCCGCCAAAGGATTTGAAATTGACCGCCGCCAAATCAGCATTGTTGGCGAAGACAATGTAAAAGAAGTAGGCATTTACGAAGCCGAAGCAAAATTGTACCGCGACATTAAGGCGCGCTTCAAATTTGAAATTATTGCAGAGTAAACAAAAGGTATTAATTTGCAAATAAAAAAGGAAAAGCCGGCGTTCTGCCGGCTTTTTTTGTAATTTACGATTTGCTGTAGGGACGCACGGCCGTGCGTCCCTGCGTGTCTACGGCTAAAACCTAATTTCCCCCAAAAAACAACCTCAGTAGCTATGGGGTTATGAATATTTCGCCCCTTCGGGGCTTTTTTTAATGGAGAATGGAGAGTGGAGAATGGAGAATGTCTCTTGAGGCGCCAGCCAACTTTCCATTTTCAATTCTCCATTAAATAATGCCCCGTTAGGGGCAAAATGTTGGTAGAAAAAATGCACAGCCCCGCCACCCGCGTACCGGAGGTACGCCATGTGCTATTTTCACATTCCGTCCCTAACGGGACGGCAGGGCGGGGTATTTATGCATAGTTCTACCAACCTATTGTCCCTACGGGACAGCGGCAGCCAACTTTTAACTTTTAGTTTTTAACTTATTTGGTATTTAAAAAAACTTTTCTACCTTTGCACCCGACATTATGCTCTTTTACATTTTGACCGCTTTTATTCGACCTTTGAAATCTGGAAAATTTCATGTCGTAAAGAATAAAAGCAAAACTCCACGAGAGAGAAACGTGAATTTTTGCTTATTTTACGACAGGTATTCCAGAACCTCAAAGGTTATAAGTATGGTTCACGTTTCGGAGTTTATCCCCAATACCTCTCTAAAAAGAGAAAATTCCACAACAAGACTAACCGAATAAAAGTTGCCAAAGTGCGAAAGAGCTTGCGGCAAGGGGGATTGTTTTGTGGAATGTTTGTGTTTGGGAATAATTAGTAGCCTGTGCAAAACAATCCCAGCGCCGCGAACAAAGT
>JAITSM010000043.1 GCA_031287815.1 Prevotellaceae bacterium | reverse complement strand
TATCGATAGAATTCTACGAAGACGACGGCACGCACAAGAAGGCGAAACCTCCCGGGGTGCACGGCGCAGAAGTTCGCTGGGCGGTATTCGACAACCTCCGGGAAGTGCACATCAACGACCTGACCAATTCGTCGTTTGATACGCACACCCCGCTGACGCTCGAATTCGCCGACGAAGACCGCGGCAAAATCCTCTACTTCGCCCTCCGCTGGGAGAACACGCGCGGCGAGAAAGGGCCGTTCGGAGCGATAATGAATGCGATCATTCCCTAAACCCCTCCCCAGCCCTCCCCGAAGGGGAGGGAGCCAACTCCCCCTCCTTCGGAGGGGGTCGGGGGGAGGTAACTAATGAAAACCGCCGGTATGGAAACATGCCGGCGGATTTTTTGAATGGAGAGTGGAGAGTGGAGAATGGGCTGGCGCCTCAAGAGACATTTTCAATTCTCCATTCTCCATTAAAAAGACATTTTCCATTCTTATAAGTTTTGTATGCAGCGCACGGAGAAACCGGATGAGCGGTAGGTGTACATACGCTTTACCGTTGTTCTGTCATACGAATAAATCCTAACCCATGCGGTAGATGTATCACCGCATGTAGAACTCCAGAAATAAGTGTATTCACCCATAGTAATGAAATAGGTACCATCCGTATAACGAAAGCCCGCCGGCAATACACGGAAGCCATAGTCGTCTGTATTTGTAATTCTAGAGTCATATTTCCATACATTTGCATTCTCCGCGTCACAGGAGATAGTACCGGGGAGGCAGACACAGTTGGCTTTACCGCGTGTTCCCGCGTTTGTTCCCAGTTCTCCGGTAGACCCTGAAGCATGATTGTTCGATCCTGTTTCCATCAAATTCAGCACTTCCCCCCATTCGCTATCTGTTGGGACATGCCAGTTGGGCGGGCAAATACCACGCCCGTTTGCGCCTTTTCCGCCATTGCCTCTACAACTAGCGCCGGGCCACTTGGAATTGTTCTTTGCCTCATCCTGCCATTTTCCATCCACCATCATGGCTGCTTCCCAAGTGTACAATGCTCCCCAAATATTGCAAGGGATCCGGGTCGACGTGGTCTTAGAACCATGTCTGCTTGGACACCAGAAAGAGCCGGTCTCTGAATATTTTTTTGAACCGTCATGCCATATTAAACCTTGTTGGAAATTTAAGTTCTGCGCCATCATCCAGCGATTGCCCAGTTTTATTACAACATAATTTTTTCCGTCGCGCTCGTCGGTTAATGACACGTAGGTAGAAGCGCTGTAGCTGCTGGGAAAATTAGCAAAAGTACCCACTACAGGCGGTTTTACAAAAGTGCAATAACCTTGATCGGGGTCATAATCTTCTACAATGAGTGTGTACTGGCCTTCGGAAGCTTCCCAGCCGGTATTACAAACATCGTTTTTAGCATACCGGTTAAAATAATACGTTCCGGACGCGTTATAGTTCGTCGCGTCGCTGCTGATGACATAGCCTGTAGAGTCGCCGGCTAATACAGCGCTGCGTGTTCCGGTGCGCCGCCACTGGTAACTGATTAAAGCGCCGCCGCCGGAGGCTTCCGTATTGTTTAACACTGTTACATTGGGTGTATCCCCTATCTTTATGATGGTAGTGTCGGAGACGATACCCCCCGCCGTGAAGGGAGCGTAAACGTCTATTGATACGGTGGCCGCCGCAGTGGTATTTTCACAAAAAGTATTGCCCACCATGCGCACCCAGTAGGCCGTTGCCCCGTTCGGGCTTGTGGCGTACGTATTGGCGGTGGTTGTGGCGGGGCTTAGCGGGTTGCTGCCGGGCGTTTCGCCCGTTCCCCATTCGTATACTGCGCCGGAGCCCTTGCTACCGCCGGTAGCCGTTAATAAGACAGGCGTAAAAACCGTGTTGCAAATTGTCGCGATATTCGTTTCCAAACCTGTTGGGGCGACAGGTTCTTCATATAGTTTTATTTTCTGCTGGTTGCTTGTAGCGGTAGCGGCCGTAGCCGTATGAGTGGCGGAGAGCATGTAATTGCCGGAAGCGCGGACAGTCCACGTTAAGGCGTTTCCCGTGCCGGCCTGCACGTCGCCTGTTGCTGCGCCCCCTTGTTGCAACTGGTAGTTAATGCCGCGTTCGCTGAGACAAGTTAAAGTGGCGGAAGCAGCGCAATAGCTCCCGCCGCCGCTCAATATAGGCGCTTTCATACTGTATTTCACTATTCCCGGACAGCCGGTAGCGTCGGTAAATGCGGCTATTTCTTTTCCCGCCGCCGGCGTGTAGGGCGTTCTCGGTAAATTCTCCGCTACGCTTTTGTCGGTGTATGTTATCCTGAACGGTTCGCTGCCGTAAAAACGGATAGTGTTGGAAGCGATAAATTCCGCCACCGGCTCGGCGTCGCTTGTATACGCGCACCAGTTGAATTTGGGAGGCGTGCCGCTGAGCGTAACGGAGAGATCCTGGCTGTATGCGCCGGCGTTGCCCTGCAACCAGAAACCTTTGCTGCCACTTGCTATTGTTCCCGCCGAAACGCCAGATATCGTCGCCCGCATCCATTTGCCGGAGAGCTGATGATTTTCCACTTTATGATAATCCACCCACACCCATATCTTAGTATTATGCACTTCGTTGTCGTTGGGAACAGCATTCCACTGTATGCGGAATTTTACGACAGGAGAATTATTGATATAAGTAATGCCAATGGGTGTAATCTTGATATGGTCTTGCGCCGCCGCTTTTCCCGTTAAAAGGAAAACAGCGGTAAATAACAGGCAACGGCTGTAAAATGGTAATGATAACCATGGGAAATAATAAAAATGTTTCATATTTAACTAAATCTTTAAATTCGTACTAATCCACAACTCTTGCACGCTTCTATTCTATGAATTACTGTCAAATTCCAGCAAAACGGATAATAATACATAATGCCCGGTAATTTATGCAGGTTATTTATATTATACCTTATCGAAGTAAAATTAAAACGTAGACTAAATTCTTGTCCTTTCTGAGGTTCATCACTACCTAATTAGTAACAAGCAAAAGCCCACGTTTCTTAGTATAGGGGGGAATTTTGCTCTGCTATTCTACTAATTTTAGAGATTGTGGTGATTTCAGAAAGCGAATAAAGCATGCAAAATGTAAAGAGCGGTAATTTGTATCCAGGATACAATTTTTTGGGAGCAAAAATAGTAAATAATTTTGTTCCTTGCAAATCATTTTAAGGCGCAAAACGGACTTCCTTAAATGCGAAAGCCTTTGTATCGCCTGTTGCATCTTGTAAAAGGAGTTGCCCATTGCGTTGCACCGCTACGATTTTAGCGCGAAAGCGCCGTTTCCCCGTTTCGAATTGGCGCCATTCATTCAACCGGTACAGGCGTGCGTGATATTCTTCGTCGATACGTTGCGCGCCGCCCTGTTGAAGCAATGCATACCGCCGCAGGATAGCCGCTACCAGTTCCGGCAATGCGGTTTCGACAGCTACGGTGCAGCCGCTTTCAAGCAGCATGGATGTGGGTTGCCCTGCGGTTTTAGAAAATTCTTGCTGGTTGGCGTTTAACCCGATGCCAATAATACTTGCATTCAGCATGCTCCCGCCTAAGTGGTGTTCGATAAGTATGCCGGCGATTTTTTTGTCATTGACGTAGGCGTCGTTTGGCCACTTGATAGTAGAAGTAATGGCGTGTTGCGTTAAAAAATCGTAGACGCCCAACGATGTGATTTTAGAAATATAAAACTGGTCTTCCGCCGGGAGCCAGGTGGGGCGCAGCAGGAGGGAGAACATAAAATTTTTTCCGGCGTCGCTTTCCCACGTATTATTTTGTTGTCCGCGCCCGGCGGTTTGGTAGCGAGCTGCCCAAACGCTTCCTTCCCGCGCTGTCGTAAGGTTACGGCAGGCCTCGTTGTTTGTTGAATCTATTTCCGAAAACCAGGTAATCAAAGGGGCTGATGTGCTAATGTGAATAATGTGTTTTTTTGTGATTAGGTGATTGAGAGGCTAACGCCGGCATTCCTCATTTATGACTCACGACTAAATAACTTATGACTTACAACTATTCTGTAGCGCGATCCGGGATTGAACCGGAGACCTTATGATTATGAATCATACGCTCTAACCAACTGAGCTACCGCGCCGGATTTTTTGGACTGCAAAAGTAGCATTTTTTTTGCGAGTGTACAAATTTTATTTTCCCAGGCCAACGTAATGAGGTATGAATTTATTAGCGACTTGCGATTTAGAACTTACGCTCAACCCATAACTTTAAAAACCCTAATTTTTCTGAAATTTTTTGTACATTTGTTTCGGTATTTCATCAATAAAAAATGACAGCACAAGAACTATACGGACAAATCCTGCGTAAGCAATCATTTCTTTGCGTGGGGCTGGACAGCGATATTAAGAAATTACCGGAACACCTGTTATCAGCGCCCAATCCGTTGTTTTCCTTCAACCGCGCGATTATCGACGCTACTGCGGCGTATGCGGTAGCGTACAAACCGAATGTGGCGTTCTACGAGGCGCTCGGCGCAAGCGGCTGGGCGCAGCTGGAACAAACCGTACAGTACATCCGGCAACATTATCCCGAACTATTCATCATTGCCGACGCCAAGCGCGGCGACGTCGGCAACACTTCCCGCCTGTATGCCGAAGCGTTTTTCAGCACAATGAACGTGGATGCGGTAACGCTCTCGCCTTATATGGGGCGCGATGCCGTGCAGCCTTTCCTGGATTATAGCGGCAAGTGGGCGGTGCTACTGGCTTTGACCTCCAACCCCTCGTCAACCGATTTTGAAACGTTGCCCCTCGCCGGCGGGCAAAAACTGTATGAAACGGTACTGGAAAAATCGGCGGGCTGGGGCACTGTTGATAATACCATGTATGTAGTGGGCGCTACGCAGGCGGCGATGCTGGCAGGCATACGGAAAATTATCCCGCATCATTTCCTGCTGGTGCCGGGCGTCGGCGCACAGGGCGGAAGCCTGCAAGAGGTTGTTAAATATGGCCGCAATGAACAGGTAGGATTACTGGTTAATTCGTCGCGCGAAATAATTTTTGCCGACAACGGCCATCACTTTGCCCAAGCCGCCGCCGAAAAAGCAAGGGAAATACAGAAAATTATGAGTTATGAATTAGATTTTAGACAGTCGACTTGTTGACATTAGACAGGTAAAGGGAAATTGCGGGCAGCACACTCTTTATTCCTAACTCTTCACTCTTCACTCTTCACCCTTCACTTTAAACTCAACCTTATGACTCACGACTTACGACTTACGACTGAAATAGACGACCTCCTCCGCATCCGGGAGTTTGTGAATCCCGTGTTGGAAATGGCGGAGATAGCCGAACGCATGACAAAGAGCAGCGGCGGCGGAAAAGCCCTGCTGTTCGAGAACACCGGCACAGACTTTCCGGTGCTGATGAACCTGTACGGCTCTACCCTGCGCATGTTGCGTGCCTTAGGGCTAAGTTCGTATGAGGAAATAGAGCAGAAATTCAACCGCCTGTTTGCGGACGTACTGTCCCCCCGGCAAACCTTGTGGGACAAGCTGAAATTGCTGCCGGTATTGCAACAGGCGGCGCAATGGCTGCCGAAAGTAAGCAAGGAACGCGGCTGCTGCCAGGAAGTGGTCATGCCGCAACCCGATTTGTCGAAGTTGCCGGTATTGCAGTGCTGGCCGCATGACGGCGGGCGTTTCATTACCTTGCCGATGGTGCATACGAAAGATCCCCTCACCGGCGCGCGCAATGTGGGGATGTACCGGATGCAGGTTTTTTCCCCCGCAACTGCCGGTATGCACTGGCATCGCCACAAGACCGGCGCAAGGCATTTTGCCGCTTTTGCAGCGCAGCATAAGGAAGGACGTTTTCCTGTGGCGGTGGCGTTGGGCGGCGACCCGGCGTATGCTTATTGCGCAGTAGCGCCCATGCCCGAAAATGTAGACGAATATTTACTGGCTGGTTTCCTGCGGGATAAGCCGGTATCGCTGGTGCATTGTTTGACGCAGCCGCTGGAAGTGCCGGCCGACGTTGATTTCGTCATCGAGGGATATGTGGATGCAAATGCGCTGCCGGAAGTGGAAGGCCCCTTCGGCGACCACACCGGGTTTTATTCATTGGAAGATTTGTATCCGGTGATGCAGGTAACGTGCATCACGCACCGCAAAGACGCCATATATCCTGCCACCGTTGTCGGTATTCCGCCCCAGGAAGATGCCTGTTTTTCGCAGGCTACGGAGCGGATTTTTTTAATGCCTATCCGGCTGGCGCTGGCGCCGGAGATAGTGGATATGCACATGCCAGTGGAAGGCGTATCGCACAACCTGGCGATTGTAAAAATAAAAAATGATTATCCGGGGCAAGCCATAAAAGTGGCGCATGCCTTGTGGGGCGCGGGACAAATGATGTTCAATAAAATGATGATTGTCGTGGACGGCGAGGTGGACATTACCGATTATCCTGCGTTGGCGCAGCATGTAGCGCAGCATTATCATCCCGCAACGGACACTTATTTCAGCTACGGCCCCCTGGACGTGTTAGACCATGCCGCCGCCACGCCTGCCTTCGGCGGAAAAATCTGTATCGACGCTACAGCCACCGCTTCGAAGGAAAACATGACTGCGGAGAAAAAGAAGCCGCTGTACGCGTTTATTCACAAGGGCGAGAAACTGCCTCCGGCGCATGTGGTGGTGCAATTCGACAAACAGGTTCATCTGGACGATACCGCTACCTGTGTATGGCTGCTGGGAAATAACATTGATGCGGTGCGCGATTGCCGCGTGGCGGACGGGCAGTTAATCATTGACGCCACCACCAAGGGCGAGCAATTGTTTCCGCGCCGCTGGCCGAATATTGTGTGCGCCTCCGACGAAACCATTGCATCGGTAGATGCGCAGTGGGAGCGTTTAGGCTTGGGAGCATTCATTCCCTCGCCTTCGTTGCGCTATAAACACCTCCTGCAAAAAGGCGGCGCGGCGGTAGCCCTGCCCGAAGAGGAACTGTGGCGCATGCCCCAGACGACGGCGTATTACCGCTCCCCTGCCGGCTGGCTGAAAATCGCGGCGACGGACACGCACATTCGCACGGTAGCGTTTTGTGACGACGCGCCGGCAGCGCCGCAGCCGGCCATAGTACATCCGGTATTGGAAAAATGTATTAGACAACTGGACGAATATTTTGCCGGCACGCGCACGGCCTTTGCCCTGCCGTTAGAGCCCGTCGGCTCGGATTTTCAACTGCGCGTATGGAAAGAGGTGCAAACAATTCCGTATGGCGAAACTATTTCCTACACGGAATTATCGCAACGGATTGGCGACGAAAAAGCCATTCGCGCCGCAGGCACAGCCAACGGCAAAAATCACCTGGCGATTATTATTCCGTGTCATCGCGTCATTGGCGCCGACGGTAAATTGGTGGGGTATGCCGGCGGATTACACCGTAAAGAATGGCTCCTTAAATTCGAAATGCAACACACCTCGCAAGGGCTTTTTAAAGTGTGAAGGGTGAAGAGTGAAGGGGATGAATGCCCTTCGGGCGATGAAGAGTTGAAAGTTAAAAAGACATTCTCCATTTATTTTAGCAGTTCTTCGTACCTGAATTTTACTTCTGCGCCTATTTTCATGTAAAGGTGGTTATCTTTCTTAAATACTACATAGCCCGGCCCGGTATTAATACCAATAGTAGCCAGCGCTTGCGTAGATTTTTTCAATTGGTTAAACAGGGCTCGCGATATGGCAATGGTTTGTTGCAAACTTTTTTCATCAACCGCCATACCGTTGTCAATAGTTGGCTGCTCTATCGTTAAGTTGTCAATAAGCGGCGTGGAATACGGCGTATTGTTTTCATCCAACAGCCATACATGGAGCGTAGCGGTCGCCGGTATGCTGTTTTTTAAACGCATCTGCAACTTTAATTCTTCTAATGATACTGACGAAATATTGACGCCAATAGTGTCTTGCAATACCAGTCCCTGCGCCTTTACAACAAGCGGTATCCGCATGCTGATAGCAGGAATAAGCGCGCTTTCTGCCGTCAAGAAATTGCGTCCGACACCGTCCGGATTGGAAACGCAGGTAAACGAAAATACCACCTTCCGGGTTTTCTCACTAAGTATTTGCCCGAACCTTTCGCGCCGGATGGTCTTTTTCGTAACAGCCGTGCGGTTGATATCGGCATAACCCAGCGCTAATATATCTATGCTTTCATTAGACGATTCGGTTTTAAGCAACTGCCCGTCTTTGTCGTAAGCCTTGATTTCCTTTACCGTTAAACGGAAAGGAATACCCATAGAATTTTGAATATTCGCAACTATTTTCAATATATCAAATTCCAAAGACGTGGCTGTTATATTCAGCTCGTCCATAATATTCAATTCTATCGATTCCTCTACGTTTACGATTGTTTTCCCAAAGTAGCCGAACAGGGTGGGATGGTAACTAAGGATATTTTTGATTTGCACATTCAGGTTTGCGTTGATAGGAGCCTGAATTTGCCCTTTTATATGTACAAGGATTTCCAACGCCCTTTTATCTTTCGGTACTATTTTACACGCCGGCAGGACAATCTCCGTAGTAACGGCGGTTATATTTTTAGTATAAGGTTGCCCGTTTACCAGAATCTGTGGAAAGGTTACCTCCAGCAACTCCAGCGAGGGCAGCCCGCTGAAAGCGATTTTCACCGGCAAACCCGAACAAAGGAGGCTGTCCAATTCCTGCCCGCTGTTGGTCAATAGCGGAAAAGACACAGGGGGCAATGTTACATCCACAGCGGTATTTCCCGGCGCATAGCTATATTTTAGGGGTAAATTCACCTCTACGTCGGGGATGGAAAACCAGCCGGCATCCGGCGCAAGGCGGATATCGTCTATATTGTAGAAAATATCTGACGTATCACTTTCGTAGGAAATGTTCGGTTGCTGGTTTAAGGTAAGCGAGTCTTCAATCAGCGGAAGTAAAAATGTAGGATGCAGTTCATTCAAAGAAATTCTGTCGGTGTCGAAATCTTTTTCTCCGATGCAGGATACAAATCCTGCAGAAAGCAAAGCAAATAGTGCAATGGTGGCTTCAATCTTTTTCATAACAAAAATATAATGGTACAAAAATACGAATATTTTTTCAATTGCCCGTTTCCCGCATACCCGGTCAAAAACCAGGCCGGACAAATTTTAAAAGTTAAAAACTTAAAAGTTTCTCGATGGACTATTTAATTATTTACAATTTAATAAACAGTCAACCGTCAATATGGACTCCGGCGCCCTATGGGAATTGGTCTCCCACCCCCTGCGGGACGCCAGCGCCCTATGGGAACTGGTCTCCCGCACCCTGCGGGACGCCAGCGCCCTATGGGAACTGGTCTCCCGCACCCTGCGGGACTCCAGCGCCCTATGG
>JAITSM010000221.1 GCA_031287815.1 Prevotellaceae bacterium | reverse complement strand
AGAAGCCTCTTTAGACCGTCGGCTAAAGCCGACGGCAATAGAACTAGCGTTTATACACCACTTAATATAAAGTAGTCATCCGTCAAAGATACTGACTAAAGTTGTGTATAAACGATAGCCTTCGGAGGGGGTCGGGGGGAGGTAACTAATGAAAACCGCCGGTATGGAAACATGCCGGCGTTTTTTTTATTTTAACCCTGTCTCCTCCGGGCTAATCTAACTCTTCCAATTCTTTTAGCGGGTTCCAGAAGCGTTTTTCGAAATCGACGATTTTGTCCTTTTTCACTTTTATGCCTTCGGCTTGAAGGCGGCGTTGCATCTCCTGCGGGGAGCCGAAGTGCATTTTCCCGGTCAATAATCCATTACGGTTTACTACACGGTGGGCGGGAATACCGGACTGTCCGTGCGCCGCATTCATCGCCCAGCCGACCATGCGCGACGACTGCGCCGAGCCCAGCGCCCGCGCTATCGCGCCATAACTTGTAACCCGGCCGGGAGGAATGAGTTTTACCACTTCCCATACTTGTTCGAAAAAAGAAATATCTTTCATAGCAGCTGGCGGAGCAAGCGTAAACAAACAACAAAACCCACTCTTTACAGAGCAGGTTATATCAAGTAACTTTGCGCTTGCAAGGGGTAATTACAGTACTTTAATCTCTACTTCCACCCCGCTGGGCAATTCAAGTTTCATCAACGCGTCTACGGTTTTGGGCGTAGAGCTGTAGATGTCGAGCAGCCGGCGGAAGGAATTCAGTTCAAACTGTTCGCGCGCTTTTTTGTTCACGAACGTAGAACGGTTGACGGTAAAAATCTTTTTATCGGTCGGGAGGGGAATAGGCCCGCTTACTACCACGCCCGTAGCTTTTACCGTTTTTACGATCTTATCGGCTGATTTGTCCACCAGCATGTGATCGTAAGATTTCAGTTTTATTCTGATTTTTTGGCTCATGTTATTTTTAATTTAAAAATAATTCCAAGGTGTAAATTTTATTCATCCAAATCGGCGTCTTTTTTGCGTCCGCCGCCGGTTTTTTCGATAACTTCCTTCGCGAGGTTTGCCGGCAATTCCGCATAGTGCGAAAATTCCATCGTGCTCGTCGCGCGCCCTGACGACAGGGTACGCAATGCCGTTACATAGCCAAACTGCGCCGACAGCGGCACGCTGGCTTTGATGATGCGGGCGTTCCCTTTGGAGTCCGTGCTGGTAATTTGCCCGCGCCGTTTGTTCAGGTCGCCGATAATATCGCCCATGTATTCTTCGGGCGTAACCACTTCCAGCGACATGATGGGCTCCATCAGCACCGGCTGCGCTTTCGGCAGTGCATGGCGGAAAGCGGCGCGTGCGCAAATTTCAAACGACAGCGAGTCGGAATCCACCGGGTGGAACGAGCCGTCTCTCAGCGTAACTTTCAGGGAGGGCACTTCGTAACCCGCCAGCACGCCGTTGGCCATAGCGGCTTTGAAGCCTTTTTCCACCGAAGGGATATATTCGCGCGGGATATTGCCGCCTTTTACTTCGTCAACAAATTGAAGCCCCGTAACGCCTTCGTCGGCGGGAGCAATGTCCATAATAATGTCGGCAAATTTACCGCGTCCGCCAGTTTGTTTTTTGAATACTTCCCGGTAGCCTTGAATAGTGCCGCGAATGGCTTCTTTGTAGTTCACCTGCGGCGCGCCCTGGTTAATTTCCACGCCAAATTCACGTTTCAGGCGGTCGACAATAATTTCCAGGTGCAACTCGCCCATACCGCTGATGACGGTTTGCCCGGTTTCCTGGTCGCTTTTTACGGTAAAGGTCGGGTCTTCTTCCGACAGTTTATTTAACGCAACGCCTAATTTATCCAGATCTTTTTGCGTTTTCGGCTCCACCGCCAGGCCGATTACCGGAGCGGGGAAGGTCATGGATTCCAGTGTTACGGGGTGCTTTTCGTCACACACCGTATCGCCGGTGCGAAGGTCTTTGAAGCCTACGGCCGCACAAATATCGCCGGCTTCCACGCATTCAATCGGGTTTTGTTTGTTGGAGTGCATTTGGTACAAGCGCGCCACCCGTTCTTTCTTTTCCGACCGTGTATTGAGCACATAGCTTCCCGCATCCAGTTTCCCGGAGTAGGCTCGGATAAACGCCAGCCGCCCGACAAAGGGGTCGGTAGCTATCTTGAACACCAACCCGCAGAAAGGGTCTTTGGCGTCGGATTTACGGATTTCTTCCTTTTCGGTGTCGGGATTTATGCCGGTTACCGTTCCCTTGTCCAGCGGGGACGGCAGGTAGCGCATCACGGCGTCGAGCAAAAACTGCACGCCTTTGTTCTTAAAGGCAGAGCCGCAGCAGGCGGGAACGACCGCCATATCTACCGTCGCTTTGCGCAGGGTTTCGATAATCTCTTCTTCGGTAATGGAGTCGGGATTTTCAAAGAATTTTTCCAATAGCGCGTCGTTGTATTCCGCAATAGACTCCACTAACTTGCCGCGCCATTCTTCGACATCGGCTTTCATTTGTTCGGGCACTTCCCTGATTTGGTAATTGACCAGTTCCTTACTCTCGGCATCGTAGTAAATCGCCTTGTTGGCAATGAGGTCGATGATACCTTCAAATTTTTCTTCCGCGCCAATAGGCAGGCAAATGGGAATAGCCGTAGCGCCTAATTTTTCTTTGATTTCTTCAATCACCGCCAGGAAATCGGCGCCGACGCGGTCCATTTTATTCACGAATGCAATTTTCGGCACGCGGTATTTGTCGGCTTGCCGCCAAACGGTTTCCGACTGCGGCTGCACGCGCCCTACCGCGCAAAAAGTAGCCACCGTACCGTCGAGCACGCGCAATGAACGTTCTACTTCTACTGTAAAATCAACGTGTCCCGGAGTATCGATTAAGTTTATCTGAAATGTTTTTCCGCCGTAATTCCAAAAAGCGGTTGTTGCGGCAGAGGTAATAGTGATGCCGCGTTCCTGTTCCTGCACCATCCAGTCCATCGTGGCTGCGCCTTCGTGTACTTCGCCTATTTTATGCGTTTTTCCGGTGTAGTACAATATACGTTCCGATGTGGTGGTTTTCCCCGCATCGATGTGCGCCATAATACCAATGTTGCGTGTGTTATTTAAATCTCTCGCCATTTTATCTCCTTACCAAACTAAAATCTGTAGTGGGCAAAAGCTTTGTTGGCTTCCGCCATTTTGTGCATATCTTCCTTGCGTTTGAATGCGCCGCCTTCTTCGTTGAACGCCGCAAGAATTTCGGCGCTCAGTTTTTCGGCCATAGAATGGCCGTTGCGCTTGCGGGCAAAAGATATCAAATGTTTAATGCTTAATGAAACTTTCCGGCCAGGGCGTACTTCTGTCGGAACTTGAAAGTTCGCGCCCCCTACGCGGCGACTTTTTACTTCCACCTGCGGGGTTACGTTTTCGAGCGCTTTCCTCCAAATTTCGAGAGGAGCCTTGTCAGAATCTTTCATCTTCTCGCCTACCATGTTAATTGCATCGTAAAAAATGCCGTAGGCAATACTCTTCTTCCCCTTTAACATCAGGTTATTTACAAACTGCGTTACAAGTACGTCTCCGTACTTGGGGTCGGGAAGTAGAATCCTCTTTTTAGGCTTCGTTTTTCTCATGTTGTTATTATTTTTTTTATTTAAACGTCAGGATGATGTTTGACGCCATTGTTTCTGTTTCTTAGCTGTTATTTTTTCGCTGCGCCTGCTTTCGGGCGTTTTGCGCCGTAGAGCGAGCGGCTTTGCGTACGCCCTTCTACGCCGGCGGTATCCAATGCACCGCGCAGGATATGGTAGCGCACGCCGGGTAAATCTTTCACACGGCCGCCGCGCACCAGCACAATGGAGTGTTCCTGCAAATTGTGCCCTTCGCCCGGGATATAAGCATTCACTTCCTTTTGGTTGGTGAGGCGCACACGGGCTACTTTACGCATGGCCGAATTGGGTTTCTTGGGGGTAGTAGTGTACACGCGCACACATACGCCGCGCCGTTGCGGGCAGGCGTCCAACGCGCGCGATTTACTTTTTTCTTCGATTTGCACGCGTCCTTTGCGTACAAGTTGTTGAATTGTTGGCATAATTTTATATTATTCTTTTTTATGTACTATTCCAAAAAATGGGTTGCAAAGGTACTACTATTTTTTGAATTTACAAACATGTTTTTAACAAATTCACAAAAATTGACAGTGGAACAAATGTAACAATAGGTAAAGGAACAAGAAACTGCCATATTCTTGTTAATGGATTATGCGTTGAAAACTTAATAAATTCAAGAAATGCAACAGCAAGAAACAATATTTTTTGTTTCGGCAGGTGAAATTTATTTTTGTAAAAACTACAAATGACGAATGCAGCGGACTTGATTCCAGGCGTAGTGGTGGTGTGCCTGCCAGGCCGACATCCAGCCATTTTCATTACAACCTATATGGATCGCCTCTTCCTGTCGGGCGTGGTACCTCCCCCACTGATTGTCATACCCCGGGAGGCAGGTGGTTGGGTACTCATTATTGGCGATATCAGTCCGGTCAGCGAATGGCTCAAGAGATATACCAAACCAGTTTTCGCCCACACCGCATACTGTGTTTGCGTTTGACAATTGCACATTTGTGGCGATGGTATGTAAATTACTCCACTCTGCAAAAGAAGGCAAAATCCAATTAGCCGGACAAGCATGGTCAGCAGGTTTGTTATAAATAGTCCGCATACCACCAGTTGGGCATTTGTAACTTTGTTGAGTAGCAGATGCATCATAGCGTATCTCTTCTGCTGTCCACCAATTATCGTCGGGGATAAGGACGATTCTATACAATTCATTATCGCGCGTGTCTTTTATCCATGCTTCCCAGTTTTGTGCGCCGCCTGTGCGTTGTTGACAAAGGTGCGTAGCGTCCATATATAAATCGCTACCGGTATAGGGACAATAAAGGCTTCCTATGCCGGGACAACCGGTTGCGTCAGTAAAGGTACTTTGCGCCGTAAGCGTTAAACTTGCCTTTGATATGGTTGTAGTGGTTACGGTCTGTGCGGGATTGCTCACTATAAAATCGGTTGTTCCTTTGAAGGTATAACTTCCCGCATCCAGCGTTACATTGGGCGGGTAGTCGCTGCCGTAGGCGCACCAGTTGAACTGGCTGGTAGCGCCGCTTAAAGCTACGGTAACGGTCGTGGGGTTGCCATATATATATAAGCCTCGTCCATTTTCTCCATCGTAGCTTCCGTTGGTGACGGATACCGGGCTGACGGTTGCCGGAGCAAAGGCGCCGGTCATCGTGCCAGCGACGGAACAAAAGTCTACCCACACCCATACGCGGTTGTTAGCGGCGGTAGCCGCATTCCATGCCACGCGAAAAGTTACCTCCTGGCGGTCATAATTTGCGCTGATAGGCGTAACCGTAGCCTGCGCAAAAGAAGCAGGCGAACCCCCTATTCCAAAAAGAAGGAGGAGAACAAGCCTCCTGACTCCCCCGAGAAGCCTCCTAAATCCCCCGAAGGGGAAATTTTTTGTTAAGCGCATAAGCCCTGTTCCCCCTTTGGGGGATTGGGGGCTTGTTTGTTTTGATAAATGTTTCATAATTATTAGTTATTTATTGGTTAAAAATCCGATAGTATAAGCTGCAACCGGTTTGCAGTAGACTTGAAAACCGCTTTGCAGAGCTGCAATCGACTTGCGGCAGCGCCGCAAACCCTTTCGCAGGGGTGAAAACGACTTGCGGCAGCGCCGCAAACCCTTCCGCAGGGGTGAAAACGACTTGCGGCAGCGCCGCAAATCCTTTCGCAGGGGTGCAATCGATTTGCGGCAGCGCCGCAAACTGTTTCGCAGGGGTGAAAACGATTTGCGGCAGCGCCGCAAACCCTTTCGCAGGGGTGAAAACGACTTGCGGCAGCGCCGCAAACCCTTCCGCAGGGGTGAAAACGATTTGCGGCAGCGCCGCAAACCCTTCGCAGGGGTGAAAACGACTTGCGGCAGCGCCGCAAACCCTTCGCAGGGGTGAAAACGACTTGCGGCAGCGCCGCAAACTGTTTCGCAGGGGTGAAAACGATTTGCGGCACGTGTAGCAATAGACACTATTCATTGTTCGTTGTTCGTTAAACTCGTCCCCTGGGACGGAATGTTGGTAGAAACGATGAGTATTCCGTCGCCGTCGTCCCGTGAGGGACGAAATGTGATTATTATTCCTTAACATAAATGCATCTTTTTTTATTGTTAACCCTTTTCACATTCCGTCCCAGGGGACGGTGGAGCTGGGGTGGGATAATCGTTTTCTACCAACATGCCGTCCCTACGGGACGTTGTTGGCGGTTCATTTGTCTATGTTCTATTGTCTATAAGTCTATGTTCTATTTTCGCAGCATTGGGGCTGTTTTGCAAACACAAACCAATTTTATAAAACAACCCCCTGCTACGAATTTTTGTTCGCTGCTAATTTTTAGGTTTTCTTAATATCATATTTGTAAAAAACCTAAACGCGGACTAACTTATCAACTGAAGGGTCTTCGACTACCCGTGTAAAAAATAAGAAAGTCCACGTTCTCATTATGGTTTCTAATCTTATCCTTTTACACAAAAACCGTCGAAGTCTTTCAGTTGGACAAGAGCTGACATATTTTCAATATGCCATTTCTCAATAATTTCAATGAACATAATAACCGCTGCAAATATATTACTTTATTTTTTAATTGCAACTATTTTTGAAAAAGTTTTTCAAAAACCATTCCATTCTTAACTTTTAACGCATAGTTTCAAAAAAACGCTATCTTTGCAAAATTAAAATCTTAAAACATCATATTCATAAACCAACGGATGGCTTTATACACAATAACTATTTTTTCGGAAAACATGGTGGGGCTGTTGAACCAGATTACCATTATCCTCACCCGGCGGGGGCTGAATATCGAAACCCTGTCGGTGTCGCCCTCGGCGATCGAGGGCATCCACAAATTTACGATTACTACTTTCGCCGACCCTGAAATGATTGTAAAGGTGGTGAAACAAATCGACAAGCGGGTGGATATTATCAAGGCCTATTATAATACCGACGAAGACCTCGTTTTTCAGGAAATAGCCCTCTACAAGCTGCCTACCGGAAAACTGCTGGCGCTGGGGTCTATCGAAGAACTTGTGCGCCGCTATAACATACGGATACTGGACATCACCGACGTCTGGACGGTCATCGAAAAAACCGGACGCTACGAAGAAACGCAAGCCCTGTTTGAAGAACTGAGCAAAAAAACCGGCGTGCTGCAATTTATCCGCTCCGGGCGCATTGCCATCACCAAATCAAACGTGGAAAAACTGACAGATATGCTCGCGGCGGTGCAGTTGGCAGTTGGCAGTGGCAGTAAACAGTAGGCAGTGGCTGGCGCCGGAAACTTTAAACCTGAAACTTTAAACTTTAAACACAAAGAATATGGCACTAATGAATTTTGGCGGGGTAGATGAAAAAGTTATCACCCGTGAAGAGTTTCCCCTCGAACAGGCAAGGGAATTTTTGAAAAACGAAACCATCGCCGTCATCGGCTATGGCGTACAGGGTCCCGGACAGTCGCTGAATTTGCGCGACAACGGTTTTAACGTCATTGTCGGCCAGCGCAGGGGCGGCAAAACATGGGACAAGGCAGTCGCCGACGGCTGGGCGCCGGGCGAGACCCTCTTCGAGATAGAAGAGGCGGCGGCCAAAGGAACGATTGTCCAGTACCTGCTCTCCGACGCTGCGCAGATAGAAGTGTGGCCGCGCATCAAACCGCATCTCGCCGCCGGGAAAGCCCTCTACTTCTCGCACGGCTTCGGCATCACCTACAAGGAACGGACCGGCATCATCCCGCCGGACGGCATCGACGTGATTCTGGTGGCGCCGAAAGGCTCAGGCACGTCGCTGCGCCGGATGTTCCTGGAAGGGCGCGGGCTGAACGCCAGCTTTGCCGTATTTCAGGACGCCACCGGCAAAGCCCGTAACCGCGCGATTGCACTGGGTATCGGCGTGGGCTCGGGCTATTTGTTTGAAACCGATTTCAAGCGCGAAGTCTTCTCCGACCTCACCGGCGAACGCGGCACCCTGATGGGCGCTATTCAGGGACTCCTGCTGGCACAATACGAAGTCCTGCGCGAAAACGGGCACACCCCCTCCGAAGCGTTCAACGAAACGGTGGAAGAACTCACCCAGTCGCTGATGCCCCTCTTCGCCGAAAAAGGCATGGACTGGATGTATGCCAACTGCTCCACCACCGCCCAACGCGGCGCGCTGGACTGGATGGGCGCCTTCCACGACGCCACCAGGCCGGTATTCCAAAAACTCTACGCCGAAGTAGCCAACGGCAACGAAGCCCAACGCTCCATCGACTGCAATTCCCGTCCGGATTACCGCGAAAAACTCGAAGCCGAGCTGGCGCAACTCCGCCACAGCGAAATGTGGCGCACCGGCGCGGTGGTACGTAAACTCCGTCCGGAAAACAATTAACAAGGCTGGCGTCGGAATCACCTTGCGGAAAAACTTTTTCTAAAATAGTTGCAAATAAAAAATAAAGTAATATATTTGCAGCGGTATTGATGTTCTTTACACATTAGAAATAATTGTTGGTACAACTTTTATTTTAACACCTAAAGAGAACCACGAATTTTCTTTAATTAACAGTATTCTTATAAGGAGTACGTTTGTTAATTTACAATGTGAAAGGTCCTCGTGGTACCTCTTAGGTGTGTAAGTTGATGAATGTACTCCTTTCATTTTTACGAAAAATAAAAGTAAATAACCATACAATAGTGTAAAGATAATAGTGTCTTTATAAAATTTGGCAGCATAAGGTTGTTTTGTGCAGGAGTGTTTTGTGTTTGTTTAATCACTCGCGCAAAACAACCAAAAGCTGCAAAAAACAATATTAACTTTAAAAAAACATTTTTATGAAAACAATTCTTTTCTTTTTTGCAATGCTGATAAGCGTTGCCGCAAATGCCACCGTAAAGATAACGCCGCTTTCTACGGATTATTCCACAAACAAAGTAACCTTTAAAGTGGAATGGACTAACATCCCCTCTGCGCCCTACAATAATCGTGTGTGGGTATGGATAGATTTCTGCCCGGTAACAGGTACAACGCCGGCAAACTCTTTTTCTACCGCAACCGTTTCCAATCCCACTAAAACAGAGGGAAACGGTACGGTTACTAACGCCACTGCACGTGGCTTCTTTATTGAATATGCCGCTACCAATGCAGGAACAACCGTTACCGCTACATTAAGCAATGCGCCCAATGCGCCTGAAAAATTCAACTGGTGCACCTACGGTAGCGACTATCCGCCCAATGCCATATCATATAACAACGGGAGCTATACGTTCAAAGGAACAAAACCGTTTATTGTAAATGATACTACTGTCAACGATGACAAATACGCCGTAACTACTATTACTGCTTTGACCGATGCCACCGGTTGTCCCGGCGGCGTGGGGCGAGATGAAGTTCATAATGACGGAAACTGCCTGCCACATTTAACCGTTGTCGGTAGTTATTGTAGGGATTTGACAGACGATAATGCCATATCAGCATGTAATATTGAATGGAAAAAAATGGGGTATGAAGTAGTCGCTAACTACTCGCCAACAAACCATAAATGTCCGACAGGATGGAGGCCTGCTATGTATGATGATTTCAAATGTGCTTTTGATAAAGGACAATGGGATGAAAGTGTACATTGTGCAGTCGCAGCGGATGTGTTAAGCTCAGGATATAACGGTAAAGGTTGCTGCGACGCAGTGGATGCTCGCTGGATACTACGATGCTCACCGTGCTCGGACTGTATGTATTCGGGCAACTGCGGGAGACACTATTCAGGTTAGATAAAATAAGCGTGACACATTTGGCAAATACGCCGGGTCGTTGTGTGCGTTAAACTGTCCTAACTAATTACTGAATGATAAAATAGTATTTTTTTACTAACCGCTCCCCTTCTTTTGCCCTGTTCCCCTTAAGGCTTCATCGCGTAACCCTTTCTGAATGGAAAGTTGGCTGTCGCCGGCAACCTTAAACTTGAAATTTGAAATGAAATTTGAACAGTTTGCGCCGCCGGAAGGCAAAAAAAGGTGTCCGCATCGGAAGCCCCCCTAACCGAAATATTATCGACAGAACTATGATATTATTCTTAACTTTTAACACGTCACCCTTCATTCTTCACTTTTTTTTATACCTTTGCAGCCGCTGATTGGGCAACCACTTATCATCATTATATTTTATGAAACACTTATTCAAAAGGAAAAATATCGACGATATGCTGCGGGACAGCGCTAACGACGGACTGAAACGCACGCTCTCCACCATGAACCTCGTGGCATTGGGTATCGGCGCGATTGTGGGCACCGGCATATTTGTTATTACCGGCCAGGCCGCCGCGCAGTATGCCGGCCCTGCGCTTACGGTTTCCTTTGTTATCTCGGCGCTGGGATGCATTTTTGCCGGTTTTTGTTATGCCGAATTTGCCGCCATGATGCCGGTGTCCGGCAGCGTATATTCGTACAGCTACGCCACCATGGGCGAGTTCCTTGCCTGGTTTATCGGGTGGGATCTGGTACTGGAATACCTCTTCGCCTGTTCTACGGTAGCCGTCGGGTGGTCGGGCTACATGCAAAGCCTGCTGGACGGCTGGGGCGTTCATTTGCCACAGCAGCTGTTGCAGGCCACCTTCGGGCATGAACACGGCGAATGGATACTGACCGGCAGCGTGGTCAATTTCCCCGCCATGTGCATTGTCGCTATCGTAACGACGTTGCTGCTGGCGGGCATCCGGCAGTCGGCATGGGTGAATAATGTGATTGTGGTGATCAAGGTCTGCGTCATCCTCCTGTTTGTGGGTTTCGGGCTGTCTTTTATCGACACGTCCAACTGGACGCCTTATATACCGGCGAATACCGGCGCGTTCGGGCATTTCGGGTGGAGCGGCGTGCTTCGCGGCGCGGCGGTAGTCTTTTTTGCTTATCTCGGATTTGATGCGCTTTCTACGGCGGCGCAGGAAACCCGCCGCCCGCAAAAGGATATGCCCAAAGGGATTTTAATTTCGCTTATCTGTTGCGCCTTCCTGTACGTGGCGGTTACCGCCGTGCTGACGGGAATCGTAAGTTACAAGGAACTAAATGTCGATGCGCCCATTGCTTTGGCTATCGACCGCGCCGGGACAGGGCTGGCGTGGCTGAGCCCGTTGATTAAACTGGGCGCTATTGCCGGCATCAGTTCTGTGATACTGGTGATGATGATGGGGCAATCGCGCATTTACTACGCTATTTCGAGGGACGGGTTATTGCCGGGCATGTTTTCCAAAGTCCATGCAAAACGCGGCGTACCGCAGAACGCTACCGTTTTTGCCGGCATCGCCACCGGCATTATTGCCGGCACGCTGCCGTTAAACGTTTTGAGCGAACTGGTATCCATAGGTACATTGATGGCTTTTGCGATTGTGTGCCTTTCCGTCGTGGTCTTGCGCCGTACGCAGCCGCAACTGCACCGCCCCTTCAAGGTTCCGCTGATGCCGTTCATTCCCTTGCTGGGCGCCTTCTTTTGTGTTTTGCAGATGGCGGCGCTCCCCTGGAATACATGGCTGCGGCTCCTCCTCTGGACCCTGTTGGGATTTGTAATCTATTTCACCTACGGCCGGCGGCACAGCCACCTGAGAAAAAAGTATGATGTATGATGTATGATGTATGATGTATGATGTATGTTTTGGCGCCAGCTACTTCATACATCATACTTCATACTTCAAAAAAAAATCTGTGAAATGGAAAAAAATCTGTGAAAATCTGTGGGAACAACTTTTTACTCGATCCAATGTATGCTTACATTGCTCTCCCGCGCATCGCGGGGAACCAATGTATGCTTACATTGCTCTCCCGCGCATCGCGGGGAACCAATGTATGCTTACATTGCTCTCCCGCACATCGCGGCGAACCAATGTATGGCTTACATTACTCTCCCGCGCATCGCGGGGAAGCAATGTATGCATACATTACTCTCCCGCGCATCGCGGGGAAGCAATGTATGCTTACATTGAAGTATGATGTATGTTCTGGCCTCAGCTACCTCATACCTCATAATTAAAAGCAACTATTAAAATGAATATTATCGGAAAAATCGACTGGGTAGGCGTGAATGACCGCCGGAAACAATTGTTTGAAAACCTTTGGCCGCTGCCTTATGGCGTAGCCTACAATTCTTATATCATCAACGATGAAAAAACCGCGCTGGTCGATACCATCGACCATTCTATGGCAACCGGCTATTTAGACCGCATTGCCGCCTGCCTGCAGGGGCGGCCGCTGGATTATTTAATCATTAACCACATGGAACCTGACCACGCCGGCATGATTGGCGCACTGGTCAAACAATATCCGGCTGTCCGGATTATCGGGAATAAGAAAACATTTCAACTGCTGACGGCCTATTTCGGCATCAGCGAAAATTTACAGGAAATAACCGAAAACAGCCGGCTGGAGCTGGGACATCATCACCTGCAATTCCTCCTGACGCCCTGGGTGCATTGGCCTGAAACGATGATGACCTACGACACTACGGAACAGCTCCTCTTTACCGGCGATGCCTTCGGCTCGTTCGGCACGCTCGACGGCGGCATTTTCGACGATCAAGTGCACGTAGAACGCTACGAAGACGAAGCGCTGCGCTATTATTCCAATATCGTCGGGCAATTTTCCCTGATGGTGCAAAAAGCGATTGCGAAACTGAAAAGTATTCCGGTGCGCATTGTTTGCCCGACGCACGGACTGGTATGGCGCAGCCAGCCGTCGAAAATCATCGACTGGTACGACCGCTGGAGCCGCCATGAAGCGCAGCCGGGCGTGGTCATTGCCTTTGCTTCCATGTACGGGCATACCGAAGCGATGGCAGACCATATCGCCCGTTGTCTTGCCGGACAGGGCATACGCGACATCCGCCTTTTCGACGTTTCCAAAACGCACCTTTCGTTCCTGTTGAGCGAAATATGGAAATTTCGCGGCGTGATTCTCGGCAGCTGTACCTACAACGGCTATGCGCATCCCCTGCTGGAACTGCTCTGTACGAAATTGACGCACATCAAACCCAAAAACAAAATGGCGGGGGCCTTCGGCACATATAGCTGGAACGGCGGCGCGGTAAACTATATAAAGAAAACGCTGGAAACGCTGGAGTGGCCGCTGGCAGCCGATGCGATAGAAGTACCCGGCAACCCCGCACACACCCCCACCGGCGGCTACGACCAGTTAGCCGCAGCTATGGCAGTAGCAGTAGGCAGTAGCAGTAAACAGTAGGCAGTAGTTGTCTCATCACCCATCACCCATCACCTTTCACCCATCACCTTTCACTCATCACCCCCTTGAAGCCCGACTGGTTAAAGATAAAATTAGAAGCTACAGGCGCCTATCCGGCCGTCCGGAAGATAGTGGAGCAACACCGGCTGCACACTATTTGCAGCAGCGGGCGGTGCCCGAATATCGGGCGGTGCTGGAATCGCGGCGTAGCAACGTTTATGATACTGGGCGATATTTGCACGCGCTCCTGTAAATTCTGCGCCACCCGGACCGGCAAGCCCCTGCCGCCCGACCCGCAAGAGCCGCAGAAAATCGCGGAAAGCGTCCGGCTGATGCAGCTTCGCCATTGCGTCATCACCTCTGTCGACCGCGACGACCTGCCCGACAAGGGCGCGGGGCACTGGGCGGCCGTTGTCCGCGCTATTCGGGAAATAACGCCGCATACTATCATCGAAACGCTGATTCCCGACTTTGATGCGGAAACCGGGTGGCTGGACATGGCGCTGGACGCCCAACCCGATATTGTCGGGCATAATATGGAAACAGTGGAACGGCTGACGCCGCAGGTGCGCTCCCGCGCCGGCTACCGCAAAAGCCTGGACGTGCTGGCATACGCCGCTCGTCGCGGATACGTTACCAAGTCGGGGATTATGCTCGGGCTGGGCGAAACGACGCAGGAAGTGCTGGACGTGATGCGCGATATGCGCCGCACCGGCGTACGCCTCCTGACCATCGGGCAATACCTGCAACCTACCCGGCAACACCTTCCGGTAGCCGGATATATCCCGCCGGCGCAGTTTGAATACTACCGGAAAACCGGGCTCGACATGGGATTCGACCATGTGGCAAGCAGCCCGCTTGTCCGCTCGTCGTACATGGCGGAGGAGCAGTGGGCAGCAAGCCGCCTCCCCCCAGCCCCCTCCCCTTTGGGGAAGGCGGGGGGAGGGGTGGCCTTCGTCGATTGGGGATTGATTGATTACCGGGAAGCGTGGGAACGGCAACGCGCCCTCGCCGCCCAACTCATCGCCCGCAAGGCCGCGCCGGCCGCAACAAACCCCTCCACGCCGCCAGCCGGAAATACGTTTATTTTCTGCGAACATCCGCACGTGTACACGCTCGGGCGGAATGGAAAAGCCAACAACCTGCTGGTGGACGCCGGGTTTTTAAGCAAAATAAACGCCGCCTATTACCATGTGGATCGTGGCGGCGACATCACCTATCACGGCCCCGGACAGATAGTAGGCTACCCGGTGCTGGATTTGGAAACGCTGCGCCTTTCGTTGAAACAGTATATTTTTACAATAGAAGAAACTGTCATTCGCACCTTGCAACACCACGGGCTGGCTGTCGGGCGGCTTCCCGGCGCCACCGGCGTGTGGCTCGACGCCGGCAAACCGGCTGCGCGGAAAATCTGCGCTATCGGCGTGCATGCCTCGCGCTATGTTACGACGCACGGCTTTGCACTCAACGTAAATACCGACCTCTCCTATTACCGCTACATTCATCCCTGCGGCTTCACCGACAAAGGCGTAACCTCCTTAGCCGCCGAAACAGGGCAAGCCGTCGACATAAAGGAAGTAAAGCAACAGCTGCAACAGCACTTTAAAGAGTTGACAGAAATCGCCTGAGCACAATAGCGGTAGGGCGCGCAACCATTTCATGGCGGAAGTATTGAACATTTTTCCCGCACGCCTCTTTAGAAATATTTTATTATATTTGTTCTATTATTAACCCTTTAAACATACTACAGATGAAAAGAAATGTTACAACCCTTATCTTATGCGGCTTTTTGCTGCTTGGCTACACAAATGTACACGCCGAAACATTCACGTTGCCGGAACTTCCGTATGCACTGGATGCGCTTGCCCCGAAAATCAGCAAACAAACAATGGAATTGCATTACGGCAAACACTTGCAAACCTATGTAAACAACCTTAACACACTTATAGCAGGCTCGCCGTTTGAAACGTCGGATTTGGAATTTATTGTAAAAAATGCAGACGGCGCTATTTTCAACAACGCAGCGCAGCTATGGAATCATGCGCTTTACTTCGAACAGTTTTCTTCTGCGCCGCAGTCCCAGCCCGGCGGCGAACTGGCAACGGCCATTGACAAAAGCTTCGGCTCGTTCGACAATTTTAAGGAACAGTTCAACAAGGCGGCAGCCGGGCTGTTTGGCTCGGGCTGGGTATGGCTGGTGAAAAACGAAGACGGATCGCTTTCCATCACGCAGGAAAGTAACGCCGGCAACCCCCTCCGGAGCGGACAGCAGGTGCTGATGGGCTGCGACGTTTGGGAGCATGCCTACTACCTCGACTACCAAAACCGCCGGAACGAATACATCAACGCCTTTTGGGAAATACTCGACTGGAGCGTGATAGAAAAAAGACTGTAGAAAGCGCCTTTGGTAAAAATTTTTCAAAAATAGTTGGAATTAAAAAAAATGTAATTATATTTGCAGCGGTATTACGTGCTCTTTGACATTCTGAGATTGATATAAAAAAATATATCGCTTTAACTTTTATTCTGCGCATTATTCGAAATCGCGAAAATTTCAAAACAAGCAAGAATATAAGGAAAAGCAACCTCACCAAGAGTGGAAACAGGTTGCTATACTTATTTGCTTGTTGGGTTTTCGCGAACCTCGAATAATGGTAAATATAGTAACCTTTTCCACTCTTGGTTTTTTAGTGGAATCAGGAAAAAATCATCATAAAAGTTAAAGAAATAAGTTGTAGAGAATAATAATTCTGCAATGATTGGCAGTGAACAAAAAATTGCAGCAGGGGGTTGTTTTATATAGGAAAGTTTGTGTTTGCAAAACAACCCTGTGGCTGCAAAAAATAATAACAATTAAAAAATAAAAATTATGAAAAAAATTTTCTCTTCTCTTTTCTTCCCCCTTTGGGGGATAGGGGGCTTGTTCGCGCAGGCAACCGTTACGCCTATCAGCGTAGATTATGACCGCCACGAGGTAAAATTCCGCATCGCATGGAATGCTGCCACTGCCGCCAACAACCGTGTGTGGGTGTTTGTGGATTTGTGCCCGGTGGCGAAAACTGCTCCGGGCACATTTGCCAAAGCTGTCATCAGCGGGGCAACCGCTACTGCTGGCAGCATTGACCCAGCTTCGCTAAACGGGCGCGGCTTTTATGTAACCACCAACCCTTCGACCGTTACCGCCTCCCTGAGCAATGCTACCGGAAAATTCAACTGGTGCGCTTACGGCAGCGACTACCCGCCCAATGCGAAATATGACGGCAGTGGCGGCTATACACTGCGAGGCACGCCGCCGTTTATTGTTACAACTTCCTCTGGGACAACGGAAGTAAATGCAACCACTTATTCCGGCGGAGAGATTACCGCTCTAACCGATGCTACCGGTTGTCCGGGCGCACGGTGCGGCAAGAACGGCGAATCATCGGGATTGGCGAACTGTTGCGATTTCGGCACCGTTAATTGCGCAGGAATATGTACGAACAATTGTTTTAATTGTGAGGGTTGTGCGTTACTGAAATTAGGTGAATACATATATTCGGCATGGCTTGATCTACCCGGACAAAAATGGTGTACAATTTTAACAAGTAAACCGGTCTGCGATGGTAATGTAAGGAAATACTACGTATTCAAGATACATACATGGGATGGAAATAAATGGGTATACTCTACCTCTTATGCAATAGAGACGGATTTTGGCCGCTATGAGTGTTGCGACTGATACAAACAATGCAAGCAAATAATAAAAAGGCATTAAAATAATATGCCTTTCACAAAGGTAATAAGCGAGCTGTGCTTGCATTTTTAATGCTTTCAACGTGTGCTTGTCGCACGACTAAGATTTAACCTAAAAATAATTTCAATAGCATTTATATATGATTATATTAGCACAAAAAAATCTTTAAATTTTAAATCTGTGAAATCTGTCCTAATCTGTGTCCATTTGTGGGGGACAAAGCGGCGCCAGCTAACTCTTAACTTTTACACCTCTATGGGAGAAAGTTATTCCCAAAACAAATCGCGGATAATGGCGTCCGCCAGCAAAAACCGGTGCGGCGGAATGTGCAGCCGGTCGCCGCTGCGCAGCAAGTCGCCGGAAGATAAATACTGCTGCGCCTGCTGCAAACAATGGGTCAAAAACGGCTGGCCGAATGTTTTTGAAATATGCTGCAAATCCGCGCCGGCAGCAGTGCGCAGGGAAGTGAGGAGGTACTCGTTGTATTTCATTTCACCGGTGAGCGTTTCTACTTCAAATGCCGGCCGCCGGTTTTCTATCGCTTCGGTGTAGCGGCGGTTGTTCGCCACATTCCATTGCCGGCTTTGCCCGTTGTACGAATGCGCCGAAGGCCCGATGCCGGTGTAGGGAAATCCTTGCCAGTAGCCGCTGTTGTGCTCCGCGCGAAATCCGTCGATGGCGAAATTGGAAATCTCGTAGTGCGCGTATCCCGCATGCTCCAGCGTGTGGTGCAGGTACAGGAATTGTTGTGCGCCGGTTTCTTCTTCCGGCAGCTTCAGTGTTCCTTTTGCATACTGTTTCCCGAACAGGGTTTTCGGCTCCACGCTCAAGTGATAGGCGGAAATGTGCGGCACGCGCAGGGACAGCGCCAGCGCAACGTCCTGCTGCCATTCTTCCGGCGTTTGTTGGGGAAGCCCGTACATTAAATCTATCGAGATGTTCTTGAATCCGGCGGCCTGCGCCGTTTTTACGCTGGTTATCGCCTGTTGCGCCGAGTGCCTGCGCCGCAACTGTTTCAATAGCCGTTCTTGAAACGATTGCACGCCAATGCTCAGGCGAGTTACGCCCATTTCGTGCAACTGCGTAAAATATGCCGGCGTGCTGTCGTCGGGGTTTATTTCAACGGTGACTTCCGAAAAATCCGGTGGCATAAAAAGCATCCGGGCTTTCTCTATCAATGCATGCAGTTCGGCGGGAGAAAGTACCGACGGCGTACCGCCGCCGAAGTATAAAGTGGAAGGAAACAGCGGCGCGGGTAAATAATTTTTGCGCTCTTCCATTTCGCATAACAGCGCACGCACTAACTGTTCCTTGCGTTCCAGCGATATGCTGAAATGAAAATCGCAGTAGGCGCACAGTTGTTTGCAAAACGGAATATGAATATAAAGCATTATTTTAGCAAGCCTTGCCCGCTGCCGATGAGCCCGCCGCCCGAATAGATTTCTACCGTGTAGGCGCCTTTGGCAAAGTGTTCGTTGTTGCCGCCGTAGAAGATACACATTTCAATGTCGCTGCCCTGATAGTCCACTTCGCGCATGTCGGAATACACGAGCTGTTCGCCGCCTGCGAGGAATATATTACCTTGTGATTGCGTCATCAAAATGCCGTCGGGGCCTTTCACGCGAATAAATACCATGCGGGCGCCGCGTTCGGCCATGCTGTTTTCCAGCAGCGTAAAACAGGTTTTTAATTTGTGAGCGCTGCGCGCTCTTGTTACGTCCTTGCCTCTGGTGTTGATGCCGGTAATCGTTACGTCGCGGGCTTTCAGGATGCTTCCCTGTTCTACCTTTTGCGCCAAATGGTCGGTCGTTTGTATCAGCGATTCGTATTTTTCACGCGTTTGTTGCGCTTCGGCTTTGGCAGTGGAAGTTTCTTCGCGCAGTTGAATATTCAGGGTATTCAACGAATCGAGCTGCCGGATGTAGCCACGCATAATGTCGCGCAACGTGCCCAGTTCCTTTTCATATTCGCGGATACGTGCACGGTTGGTAGCGTCGGTGCGCCTGATTTTTTCAATCATCAACTCCACCTTGTGTTTTTCCAGTTCTAATTGCGCATTTAATGTATCGTTCGACGTCTGCAGCGCGTTATATTCCCCGCGCAGCGTTTCCAGGTTTCCTACCAGTTCGTCTTTCTCTGAATTTAATTCCGCCACAATTTTGATGGTTTCCTGACGTACGTACAGCAATGCTACGACGAGCAATGCGGTAATAAGCGTCAATATAATGGCCGTGATTTTTAATCCTTTTCTCGTTTTCTTTTCCGGTTGTTTGTTTTGCGTTACGGTCTGTTCCATATCTTATAGAGATTTCTAATTAGCAGCAAAGATACTTATTTTTTCGTTAATTCACGGAATAATTTTTCTACGGAAGCGTTGCCTGCGGCTTTGGACAGCGGCGTATCAATAACCAATTTTCCCTGATGAATGATAACAATGCGGTTGCAGACAGCTTCCACTTCCTGCATGATATGCGTTGAAAACAATACTATGCGTTCGCGCCCCAAGCCGGAAATCAATTGGCGGATGTCGACAATTTGGTTAGGATCCAGTCCGGTGGTAGGCTCGTCCAAAATCAACACCGGCGGCTCGTGCAGCAATGCCTGCGCCAGCCCCACCCGCTGGCGGTAGCCTTTGGACAGCTGCCCGATTTTTTTATGCTGTTCGGCGGTGATGCCGACGCTTTCGATCACTTCGTTTATCCGCTTATCCAGCTTGCGCCCCAGCTTATGCAAGCTGCCCATGAATTTCAAATATTCCCGCACGTACAAATCGGGGTACAGCGGATTATTCTCCGGCAAATAACCGATAGTGCGCCGCGCCTCCAGCGCCTGTTGCGACAGGTCAAACCCGTTTACTACCGCTTTTCCCGACGTCGGCGCAAGGTAGCCGGTTAAAATTTTCATCAGGGTAGATTTTCCCGCGCCGTTGGGTCCCAATAATCCCAACACTTTCCCGCGCTGTACGGAAAAACTCACGCCGTCCAGCGCCTTTTGCGCGCCGTATATTTTGGTGATGTTATCAACGAGTATCATGGGCGTTTGCAGTGTTTAATTCGACAAATTACTTTTTCCATTTGGCAACCGGTGAAATAGTCAATGCAACTATGTTTATTAAGAACAGCGCTGTTTTAGCCTTGTTAAAACGAGAACAGTCTTTCGTTTTATTTTTTTTGCCTCTTTGGGAACCAGCCTTTGCTTACGCGTTTGCGCTGTTGAAATAATTCATGAATACTCCAGAAAGAGCTGCACGAAAGGACGCCTAATAACGACGACCAAAAAACTTCATGTATCATCCATGCGGCCGTCATGCCGGTTATCCCCAAGAACAGAAACGCCCACCAACAGCGGACGCCAAAATAATATTCACTTTTTATTACAATGGGATGGAAAAATCCTATAATTAAAAAAGTACATAACCCAATTAAAACCCCTGTCAAATTATTGGTAATAATAAAATCCATTTAAATGCTATTCATTTCCCCACAAAAGTACTACAAAAAATACAATACCGCAAACGGTTACCCGGTACCCGGCAATCAATATTCGATGCTCGCAAATGGGTACTGTTCATTGCTCCTCCGCCTGGTTTGCGAAAAAATCGCTACCTTTGACAACTTTTTACAATAGTTAAAATTTCGTGATTATGAAGATATCGTACAATTGGTTGAAAGACTACCTGCCTGTTACCGACACGCCCGAACGGGTGGCGGAAGTTTTAACAAGCATAGGCCTGGAAGTGGAAGCCATAGAGCGGCGCGAGGCGGTGAAGGGCGGCTTGCAGGGCGTGGTGGTGGGCGAAGTGCTGGAATGTGCGCCGCATCCCGATGCAGATAAACTGCACGTAACAAAAGTAAATATCGGCGCCGGCGAACCGTTGCAGATTGTTTGCGGCGCACCCAATGTGGTCGCCGGACAGAAGGCGCCTGTCGCTACTATCGGTACGACGATTTATTTTGCCAATGGCGATGAGGTGAAAATCAAAAAATCAAAACTGCGCGGCGTGGAATCCATGGGGATGATTTGCGCCGAAGACGAATTGGGTTTGGGAAATAACCACGACGGGATTATGGTGCTACCGCCGGAGGCCGCGCCCGGCACGCCATTGAGCGAATGGCTCGCGCTGGAAAGCGACACCGTGTTTGAAATCGGATTGACGCCCAACCGCATTGACGCCGCTTCGCACATAGGCGTGGCGCGCGATTTGGCGGCGGCATTAAATATGGATTTGCGAATAATGGAGAATGGGCGGACGCCTCCAAAGACCTTCTCCACGCTCCATGCCCCATCCTCCTCCGCTGTTGCTCCGGTGCGCGTTACGGTGGAAAATCCGGCGGCTTGCCCCCGCTATACCGGCTTGACCGTTTGCGGCATTACCGTGCAGCCGTCGCCGGAGTGGATGCAGAAACGCCTTGCGGCTATTGGCGTACGCCCGATCAACAATGTGGTGGATATAACCAATTATGTGCTGCACGAAACCGGGCAGCCGCTCCACGCCTTCGACGCCGACACGGTTGAAGGCGGCGAAGTGATAGTAAAAACCTGCCCCGAAGGCACAAAGTTCGTAACGCTCGACGGCGTGGAACGTACCCTGAGCGCGCAAGACCTGATGATTTGCCACTCCCGCCGCCCGATGTGTATTGCCGGCATATTCGGCGGACTGGAAAACGGCGTAACGGAAAAAACAAAAAACATCTTTCTGGAAAGCGCCTATTTCCATCCCGTGTGGATTCGCAAAACCGCCCGCCGGCATGGACTGAACACCGACGCTTCGTTCCGCTACGAACGCGGCGCCGACCCGCAGATTCCGCCCTATGCCCTGAAACGCGCGGCGCAGTTGATTCGTGAACTTGCCGGCGGCGACATCGCCGGCGAACCGGTGGATATATATCCTTCGCCCCTGTCGCCGGCTGTTGTGCAGCTGGACTACGCCCGCATGGAACGGCTTATCGGGAAAAAAATAGACCGGGAAACCCTTCTCCGCATCCTGCAACGGCTGGACTTTATAATCGACGGCAAAGACAACGACGGATGCCGGGTAACCGTGCCTGCCTACCGCGTGGATGTTACGCGCGAGTGCGATGTGGTAGAAGAAATTTTGCGCATTTACGGATATAACAACGTGGAAATTCCTGCACGCACTACGGTTACGCTCTCCCACGCCGCCCGCCCGGATAAGGAAAAAATACAGGACGCCGTGTCGGATTACCTTGTGGCAAACGGCTTCTATGAAATGATGAATAATTCGCTGACCAAAGCCGATTACTACCGTTCCTTAAAAACCTTCCCCGGGGAAAAGGCGGTGCGCATACTTAATCCGCTAAGCAACGACCTGAATGTGCTGCGGCAGACATTGCTTTTCGGCGGCCTGGAGTCCATTGCGCATAACATCAACCGCCAGCACGCCGATCTGAAACTATTCGAATGGGGACACTGCTATGCTTTCGACGACGCCCGCAACGACGGCTCGCTGAAAGCCTACGCCGAAACCCTGCAACTGGGTTTATTCCTCACCGGTTATACCGCAAGGCAAAGCTGGCGGCAGCCGCAGGAGCGTTCGGACTTTTTTTACCTGAAAGGATATGTGGAAAGCCTGCTGGAACGCTTCGGCGCAGCGATTGACCGGTTGGATACGGACGAAGCGCCGGCGGATATATTCTCCGGCGGACTGCAATACCTCCTAAACGGAAAGGTGGTGGCGGTACTGGGCGCCGTAGCGAAAAAAATACGCCAGCCGTTCGACATAAAACAGGAAGTATTTGCGGCGGAAATCGCCGGCAGTTTATTGTTCAAAGCCGCCAAAAGCCACAAGGCACAGTATGCGGAATTGCCGAAATTCCCCGAAGTGCGGCGCGATCTGGCATTAGTGGTGGAGGAGAAAATCACCTACGCCCAATTGCGCGACACCGCTTTCCGGACAGAGAAAAATTTACTCACGCGCGTCAACTTGTTTGACCTCTATCGCGGCGACAAGCTGCCGCAAGGCAAGAAACAGTATGCCCTGAGCTTTGTGTTGCAGGACAAGGAAAAAACCCTCTCCGACCCCCACATTGAACGCATCATGGATAACCTGCTCAAAGCATTTGAACAAAACTTTGCCGCCACGCTGCGGTGAACGGTCAACGGTGTAGGGGCGAAAATTTTTTCAAAAAAACTTGCAATTAAAAAATATTGTTTTATATTTGCAGCGGTTATTACTTGCTCTTTGACATTTTGAAATAGATATAAAAAAAATATATCGCTTTAACTTTTATTCCAAACGTTACTTGAAATCGGGAAAATTTCGACTCGTCATGAATAATAAGTAAAAACGACTACACCAAGAGTAGGTGTGGGTTGTTGTACTTGTTTGACGAGTGGGTTTCCCGAACCTCAAGTAACAATAGGTATAACACCCATATCCGCTCTTGGTTTTTTTAGTGGAATGGTGAAAAAATCAATGTAAAAGTTAAAGGGACAAATTGCAGAAAAGGGTTGGTAAAACTTTCTGCAATCATTGGCAGTGAACAGAAAATTGCAGCAGGGGGTTGTTTTATATGATAAAGTTTGTGTTTGAAAACAACCCCAAAGGCTGCAAAAAATAACAACAATTTTAAAATTTACTTTTATGAAAAAAATGCTTCTTCTTGCGGGCTTGTTGCTGTTGGCAGCAGGTTGCGCCACACAAAAAACAACTGCATCGAACGTGGAAAATATTCCTGTGTACAACACAGGCAAAGACGAGCCGGCGGCATCCTCC